>MHEL01000055.1:0-10591 GCA_001803815.1 Nitrospirae bacterium RBG_19FT_COMBO_42_15
GGATGCTCAAAAAATAGAAAATAATCAGGAAGGCCAGATTATTTATCACGACGAAGCTCCTCAAAAGCCCCCCTTCTTTCTTTTAAGATGGTTCCGCAAAAGGCCGATTCCTACTGCTGTTGGCATAATATCCATTATTGTTATTATTGCCGGACTTGCCTTCTTCTATAAAATAACAAGAGGACTCCCTCCAATTGAGGCGCTCCGCGATTACCAGCAGAGCCTTATTACAAATATATATTCAGATAATAATAAGGTATTAGGGCAGTTTTATATTGAAAGGAGGAGGCCTGTATCACTTTCAAGGATGCCAAAGCACCTAAAAAATGCAGTGATTGCTGTTGAGGATTCAAGGTTCTATCAGCATGGCGCGCTTGACTATTTTGGAATTGCAAGGGCATTGGTTATGAATATCATTACAGGAGAAATCAGGCAGGGCGGCAGCACAATCACACAGCAGCTTGCAAGGACGCTATTCCTGTCCAGAGAAAGGAGCCTTGAGAGAAAAATAAAAGAGGCAATCCTTGCAGGCAGATTGGAAAAATTATATACAAAAGACGACATACTTGAATTTTACCTTAACCAGATATACTTTGGCCATGGCGCATATGGCATCCAGTCTGCTGCAAATACATATTTTGGAAGGGATGTTGAGGATATTACCTTACATGAGGCAGCATTCCTTTCAGGGCTTCCAAAGGCGCCTGCTGACTATTCTCCCTACCATAATCCTGAAAAGGCAAAGCAGAGGCAGGAGGTAGTGTTAAAAAGGATGGTTGATGAAAAATATATTGCTGAGAAGGATTATCAGGAGGCATATAAAAAGTCGCTTGTCTTTGAAAGGAGAAAGAAGGACAAAGAGATAGCGCCTTATTTCCTTGAATATGTGAGGCAGTACCTTGAGGCAAATTATGGAAGCGACATGCTTTACCGCGGCGGCATGAATGTGTATACAACAGCAAATTATGATATGCAGGAGGCAGCAACAAAGGCCCTTAAACACGGACTCAGGGAACTGGACAAAAGGCAGGGGTTCAGGGGCCCGATTGGCCGCAGGCCGCCTGATGAGGTGCAGGATATAAAGAAGGGCAAAGAGGCAAGGGGGATGATTATCCCTCCCCCTGATTTTGGCAAGGATGAACTATTGGACGCAACTGTGATTGCTGTTGGCAATGAGGGCGCGACAGTTGATACAAGGAGCTTAAAAGGCAGAATACTATTTGATGATATGAAGTGGGCAAGAAGAAGGCTTCTTGACCCTAATGATGTTGAAAAATTTAAATACAATGAAAAGGCAAAACCGCCTGATATCTTAAAAGTGGGCGATATTGTAAAGGTTGCAGTAAAGGGTGTTGATGCAAAGACAAAGGAGACGCTCTTTGCGCTTGAACAGGAGCCGATGGTTGAAGGGGCGCTTCTTGCTATAGACCCGAGGACAGGCGCAATAAAGGCAATGGCAGGCGGGTATGATTTTGAAAAGAGCAAATTCAACAGGGCAATTCAAGCAAAGCGCCAGCCCGGCTCTGCCTTTAAACCAATAATATATGCCACTGCAATTGACATGGGCTTTTCGCCTTCAACAATCCTTGTTGATGCGCCGATTGTATATGAAGACCCGACGCTTGAAAAGGACTGGAAGCCTTTAAACTATGATGAGAAATTCCACGGCTTTATAAGCATGAGAAACGCCCTTGCCTATTCAAGGAATGTGGCCACAATACGATTGCTTGAAAAGGTTGGCACAAGGGGCGTAATTGATTTTAGCCAGAGGGTGGGAATAAAGAACCCCCTTGCAAATGACCTTTCTGTTGCACTCGGCTCATCCAGCGTTACTTTGCATGAGCTTACATCTGTCTTTGGGATATTTGCGAATCAGGGGATAAAGGCAGAGTCAATGTCAATTAAGTTGATTACAACCAAGGAGGGGAAGGTTCTTTTGGAAGAGGCAGAGACAAAGTCAGAGCCTGTGCTTTCAAAAGAGACAGCATATCTAATAACAAACATGCTTGAGGATGTTATCCAGTACGGCACAGGCCAGAGGGCAAAGGCTTTGGGCAGGCAGATGGCAGGAAAGACAGGCACAACAAATGAATTTACAGATGCATGGTTTATGGGCTATACGCCGAATCTTGTGGTTGGCGTATGGGTAGGCTTTGACGACAGGAAGAGCCTTGGGCCCGGAGAGGCAGGCGCGCGCGCAGCGCTTCCAATCTGGATAGAGTTTATGAAGACAGCCTTAAATCAGATTCCAGAGGAGGCCTTTACAATACCAGAGGATATTGTGTTTACAAGTATAGACCCTGAAAACGGACTCCTCGCATCGGACAGCACAAAGAATCCTGTAATAGAGGTGTTTAAAAGAGGCTTTGAGCCTACAAAATCTTCAGATGCAAGCAAACCCACACAGTTTTTCAGGATGGATTAGAAGAGATTTGAACTGTTTAATCAGTTTGGACCGAGTGTTTTTTAAACCGCATTCCCTCTGACACATAATAATTGACATTACCTCCGTATCATAGGCGCAGAGATAAATTACTGCTTTTGAAAAACTTAAAAGAGCGTGTAACATAATATTGGGAAAGAAATTATAGGGCGAAACAAAGGGATTGAAATAAATGTCTGATTTGCTTATAATAAGAAAATCAGATAATCAGAAAGGAGGGATTGTGTATGCCTGTTGTTAAACTAAGAGAAAGGGGACAGCTAACTATCCCATACGAATACAGAAAAGAGCTCGGTATTGGCAAAGAAGATGTGCTCAATGTCTTAAAAATCGGCGATGTGCTTATCCTTGTGCCAAAACAGCTTACCGGTGATGTGGTTTCAAGAAAAATCGAAGCCGCCATAAAGAAAAAAGGGCTGACCCTTGATAATCTTCTTAAAAATCTGAGGGAGCAGAGGAAAAAATATTCCAGAGAGGCATATGCAAAAGCAAAGGCCTAAGGTTTTTCTTGACACCAGCGCGTTGATTGCCGGCATAGCATCTTCAAAGGGCGCAGCAAGAGCTGTACTGCAGCTTGCTGAAATCGGCTTGATAGAACTCATTGTCTCAAGACAGGTTATTGTTGAAGCAGACAGGAATATTGAAGAGAAACTGCCGGAGATGCTGAATGAATATAGGAAATTTATTGAACTCCTTGCACCCGTATTAGTTGACGACCCCCTTCAGAAAGATATTGCAAAATATTTAGCAGTAATTAATCCGGATGATGCGCCTATCCTTGCATCAGCAGTAATTTCAGGCGCTGATTTCCTTGTTACATGGGACAGGAGGCATTTTATCGGCAAAAATATCCATATCCATTCAAGCCTAAAGATCGTTACACCGGGGGAATTTTTGAAGCATTTCAGGAAATATGTTGAATAGCTGCATTAGGGGGAAAAGTTGTATAGGTTTTATGCACATAGCGTGGAAGGGAAGCCATTAGACGAATGGCACACTCTTGAGGAGCATTCAATTGATTTTCATTGACAGATTTTATTGAAATATGTATGTTTTAGGCAATAATATATAAGAACACCCTCGTTTATAATTAAAATTAAATTAGGAAAATGATTGATGGCTCGGATTAATAAAGAGAAAAAAAACCAAAACAATGAACCGTTAGAAAAGAAGCTCTGGAAGGCTGCAGACAAGCTGCGGAAGAATATGGACGCCGCAGAATACAAGCATGTTGCTTTAGGCTTAATCTTCCTGAAATATATCTCCGACGCCTTTGAAGAACTCTATCAAAAACTTAAAGAAGGCAAAGGCGCTTATGAAGGCGCAGACTCCGAAGATAAAAACGAATATACCGCTGAGAAAGTCTTTTATGTGCCGCCGTCCGCGCGTTGGAACTGGCTGCAAGGCAGGGCAAAACTTCCGACCATTGGCAAGGATGTTGACGATGCAATGGATGCGATTGAAAAGGACAATCCTTCTCTCAGAGGAGTATTGCCAAAGGTTTATGCGCAGGAAAAGTTAGACAAGCAAAGTCTTGGCGGTTTAATAGACCTTATAGGCAGCGCAGCACTCGGCACAAAAGAGGCGCAGAGCAAAGATGTATTAGGCAAGGTTTATGAATACTTCCTTGGTGAGTTTGCCTTGGCTGAAGGCAAAAAGGGCGGACAATTTTATACGCCTTCAAGTGTTGTAAAACTGCTTGTTGAAATGCTTGAACCTTACGAGGGCAGGGTATTTGACCCTTGCTGCGGTTCAGGCGGTATGTTTGTGCAGAGTGAAAAGTTTGTAGAGGCGCACAGGGATTACTATAAGAAAAAGAAAAACGGGTTGTCCCTTAATCCGGCAGATCGCATCTCAATTTACGGACAGGAAAGCAATCAGACAACATGGCGTCTGGCAAAGATGAACCTTGCAATCCGCCATATAGACAGCAGTAATGTGAAATGGAACAACGAAGGCTCGTTTCTCAATGACGCTCACAAAGACCTGAAGGCTGATTACATCATCGCTAAACCGCCATTTAACGACAGCGACTGGAGCGGAGACCTGCTTCAAAATGACGCCCGCTGGAGCGTACTCGGACAGAAACTCCCGCCCCCGCCGAATAATGCAAATTACGCATGGATACAGCACTTCCTATATCACATTGCGCCGACAGGCATGGCAGGGTTTGTATTAGCGAAAGGTTCGCTGACGACCAAGACCAATAACGAAGGCGAGATACGCAAAGCAATGGTTGAGAACGACCTGATTGATTGCATCGTAAATCTTCCGACAAAGTTATTTCTTAATACTCAAATACCCGCATGCCTCTGGTTCATTCGCCGGAATAAGCAGAAAAGAAAGGGAGAGATTCTCTTCATAGACGCCCGCAATATGGGCTATTTAATCAACCGCAGAAACAGGGACTTGTCCGATGAAGACATCGCCTTAATTGCAGGCACATATCACAACTGGCGCACCACCTCCTCCACCCCTCTCCCTCTGGGAGAGGGCAAGGGTGAGGGTATCTACAAGGATGTGCAGGGCTTCTGCAAGTCAGCGGCATTGGATGAAGTAAAGGCATTGAATTATGTATTGACACCCGGCAGATACATCGGCTTGCCTGATGATGAAGATGATTTTAATTTTGCGGAGAGGTTTAATGCGTTGAAAGCTGAACTGGAAAAGCAGATAGCAGAAGAAGCGGAATTGAACAAAGCTATTGTGCAGAACCTTGCGAAGATTGAGGTAAAGGGATATGACAAATAGCAAGCATCCAAAAAAATCAGTAGATAAGGCACTTACAGGTTTTCAACCTGCAATGCGAAGAGAGTTTTATTGGAGCATTGCCGAAATACTCCAGACAGCAAGGCAGAATGCTTATCGTGCCGTCAACTTCGCAATGGTTGAGGCATATTGGAGTGTCGGGAAATTGATTGTTGAAGAGGAACAGAGTGGGAAGCAAAGAGCAGATTATGGAAGCAGCCTGATTAAAAACCTTTCGGTCAGGCTGACTGAAGATTTTGGAAAGGGCTTCTCTGAACAAAGTTTATGGAATATGCGGCTGTTTTACCTTAGGTTTCCAATTCTCTCCTCACTGCGGAGAGAATTGACATGGACGCACTACAAAATGCTTTTGCGGGTGGAAAATGAAAAAGCCCGGGATTATTATATTAGTGAAACAGCAGAGCAGAACTGGAGCGTTCGCACATTAGAACGTCAGGTAAACTCACTCTATTATGAGCGTCTTTTGACAAGCAGGAACAAAAAGCCTGTAATCAAAGAGATGAAGGAAAAGACCGCTCCTCTTACCCCAACGCCGCAGGATTTCATAAAAGACCCCTATGTCCTTGAGTTTCTGGGGATGCCCGATGTTACCCAATTTCGGGAGTCCGAACTTGAGCAGGCTATTATTGATAAACTGAGGGAGTTCATTCTTGAACTGGGCAAAGGGTTCGCCTTTGTTGCACGGCAGCAGAGGATAAATACCGAGACATCTGAATTTTACATAGACCTCGTCTTTTATAATTACCTCCTCAAATGTTTTGTGATCATTGACCTCAAGACCGGAAAGCTCACCCATCAAGACATCGGACAGATGGATATGTACGTCAGGCTTTATGAAGATACCTTTAAAGGTGAAGACGACAATCCGACCATAGGCATTATCCTTTGCACCGAAAAAGACCATACAGTTGCCAAATACTCCGTGCTAAATGAAAGCCGCCGGTTGTTTGCTTCTAAATACAAACTCTACCTGCCTACAGAGGAAGAATTAGCACGGGAAGTAGAGCGGGAAAAGGCGCTCCTGACAAGGGAAATGAAAGCGAGAGGCAAAAGCAGCCGCACATCTCAGCCGAAGATTGTTAAGGCAAAAAAACAGCCGAAAAAAATGAAGGTGAGTAATGAGTGAGTGGAAGGGATATAAATTCTCTGATTTTGTGAACATCAATCCACCTGTAAAACTGATAAATGGGGAGCAATATTCTTATGTAGAAATGAAGGATTTGAGCGATGGACAAAGGCATTGTTCCCCAAGTATTGAACGAGAATTAACAGGCGGTGCAAGATTCAATGACGGCGACACGTTGTTTGCACGAATTACTCCCTGCCTTGAAAATGGGAAAATATGTCAAGTAACAGGTTTGAAGAACGGCACAGGGTTTGGCTCCACAGAATTTTTTGTTTTCAGGGGTAAGAAGGATATTTCAGATAATGACTTTGCTTTTTACTTATCAAGATGGGATGAAGTAAGAGCATTTGCGGAAATGAATTTTGACGGCACATCTGGGAGACAAAGAGTGCCGAAAGATGCTTTCAATAACCTGTTTTTGAACTTGCCTGATTTACCCGAACAAAAATCCATCGCCTCAATTCTCAGCAGTCTTGACGACAAGATAGACCTCCTCCACCGCCAGAACAAGACCCTTGAGGCATCAGCAGAGACGCTGTTCAGGCAGTGGTTTATTGAGGCTGCACCTCAACCCTCACCTCACCTCTCCCATGGGGAGAGGGATAATGCGGAGGAGGGGTGGGAGACGGGGAAGTTGGGGGATGTGATAGAGCTTGTTTATGGCAAGGGTTTAAAAGAAGAAATTAGAACGGGAAAAGGATTCCCTGTTGTTGGATCGAGCGGCATTGTTGGACATCATTCTGAGTTTTTGGTTGAAGGGCCTGGCATTGTTATTGGCAGAAAGGGCACACTCGGAAAGGTAATTTATCTTTTTGAAAATTTCTTCCCCATTGATACGACCTATTTTATTAAATCAAGAGTTAATTCAGTCGGCTTATTTTATGAATATTTTCTTTTAAAGACATTGAATTTTGAAGAGATGAATACAGATTCAGCGGTTCCTGGCCTTAATAGGGAGCTTGCACTTTCTACTGAAATCAAAGTTGCTCCATTTGATAAATTAAAACAGTACAACGGCTATTGTGCTTCTCTATTTGAAAAACTTAAACAAAATAACTCTCAGATCCGCACCCTCGCCCGCCTGCGGGATACGCTGCTGCCGAAGCTGATGAGCGGTGAAGTGAGAGGGAAGGATTCGGAGAGGGGTGGGGAGAAGATAAATATAAAAACTGTATAAAGTTATTTAGAAGATGGAGGACTTGATATGGGAGAAGACACGCAGCGTAACCATCGAGAGCTTTGCCTCTTATACGAAAATGCTACAGCTAACCTTGAGTTATTAAAGAAAAGCCTGTGGCAGGTATATGTGTTCTATTCGGCTGTCGTGGCAGTTCTCATCTCAAAAGGCAATGGAATTTTCAACGAACCACTCATAAAGATTTTAATTTGCTTCTTGCTCTTAATAGGAGTGATAGTAGTAGAATTTTACACGGCGCAATTTCGCATTGATATTTTAAAATATCGGAAAATTCTAATAGGCTTGCATAAAGCATTTGGCTATCCATTTAGAGAAATCAGGAAAAGAGCCAAGGGAGAGAAAAAAGCTGAACTTAATCATTTTGAAAAAGTATTTAGGCACGGAGGCTGTGCTTATATTCTTGTGGTTTTTTCTCTTGCGATATTTACTCTTTGGCCAGAAGAATGTAAATTTATATATATAGAAAAATGCAAAACAACATGTGCTGAAAAGATTTTCTATGCGAACATTTTACTCACAGCAATAGCTTTTTTCGCTATTGTTTTACCTTTGTTAATGGATAAGTTTGTTTCATATTTATATAAGAAGGAAACTACACATGGAAATTCGGACTGAAATTACGAAAAAGGGAATAAATTTTATTAATGATATTGATTTGAGGACAGTATTGCTTGACCGTTTGAAAGAGTTGGATAAAATTTTTCTTGTCAATGCAAATTACAGCATCATTTTTTTGGCAATAAGCACCATAGAAGGAATTTTTCAGCATATAGCAAATATTTTCAAAACAGACATCCAAAAGTCAAAAAACTATCCTAAAAATTCAAAAGGCAAGCATAAGGAGTTCGGTAAACTTTCGATAAATGAGTTATATATACTTCTCAAAGAGAAGGACATAATTCCTGATATTAAAGATTTTGAACATATTTACGATCTTTTTAGAAATTATCGCAACTTTATTCACCCACAGGCTCAAACGAAAAAAGCATGGACTACCGACCTTGGCCATGCACAAATGGCGATGGGCTTGCTTAACGCTACTATCAGCTATCTTGACAGGTACATTTTTATAGATAAGGAAATATTTGAAAAAATAACAGGCAATCCAGACTATAGCTCCAGCAGAGTTCTTCATCTTACAATGCACAACACCCCATTAAATTCCTTTTTAGTATGGAACAAACCAGTATCAAATGCACTATCTTTGAATTTAGATCTTGAGCTTCCAAAAGACTCGGTTTTCAATTTTATTTTTAATTTTGTAAATGACGGGAGTTTTAAGATGCTTCGTCTCGAGAATAGGCAAATATATAACAATTGTGTTTTACACTGCACTCAAAAATATTTTTGGAGAGAAAGATTGATTGCCGATCCTGAATCACCACCTGACAAATCCATATTGCCAGTAGAAATTAAGATTGACTTCAAAAAGAAAGATTTTACATTCACTGTCGATGGGACTCTATATACCTTCAAAGATAAAGATACAAAGAAAGTTATAAATCTTTTTACTGAACTTAAACCTGACTTAAAAATAGGTTTTTTCAATGAAGTGGGGCCGGTAGGCCTTTCAAATATTCGCTTTAAATAAAGATAGATAAGACTGATAAAACATAAGGAATAATAAAATGGACAATAAATCCCTAAAACCAAAATCAACCCTCATCCCGCCTCACGGCGGATACCGCAGTCTGAAGAGCTATCAGATTGCACAGCTTGTTTATGATGTGACGGTTCGGTTTTGCGACCGCTATGTGGATAAAAAATCACGGACGCATGACCAGATGGTTCAGGCTGCGCGGAGCGGGGTTCAGAACATTGCCGAGGGGAGTCAGGCTTCCGGCACATCCAAAAAGACCGAGTTGAAACTGACAAATGTGGCGCGCGCCAGCCTTGAAGAGCTGCGCCTTGATTATGAAGATTATTTGCGCCAGAGGGGTTTGCTGCTCTGGACGCGGGAAGACCCCCGCCGTGCAGAACTAATCGCACGGCGTCTGACAACTGCAGATGCAGTTGCAGAATGGGTGAAGGAAGCGCATAAGCAGGAGCAGAAGAAAGAAAATGGACGCTATAGACAGAATGGACAACAGATTGGACGGGTTGAAAAGTCCGTTGAGTCCACAAAGCCCACTTTGTCCACAATGTCCACTTTCCCTGAAATCGCGGCTAATGCCGCTTTGGTTTTGATCGCGGTTGCCTGCAGCCTGCTAAATCGCCAATTGGCGGCGCAGGCTACTGCATTTGAAAATGAGGGCGGGTTCACTGAAAGGCTTTATCAGGCGCGAATACAGGCAAGAAAAACAAAATGACTAAAATTACTGAAACCAACATCGAAACCTTTGCCATCGAAACGCTCCAGTTTCTGGGCTGGGAGTATGTTCACGGCCTCGCTATTGCTCCCGGCGCAGAACATGCGGAAAGGGAAGGTTTTGAGCAAATAATCTTAACGCATCGCTTACGTAAGGCTGTTGCACGGTTAAATCCCAATATTCCGACAGATGCACAGGAACAGGCTGTGCAAAAGGTCTTGCGTGTTTATTCCCCTGATTTGCTGCACAACAACGAGACCTTTCACAAATTCTTAGTTGAGAAAATAAAAATCCCTTATCAGCAGGATGGCTATGAAAGAAGTTATGAAGTAAGCCTGATTGATTTCAGCCATCCGTCCAACAATGAATTCTTAGCAGTCAATCAATATACAATTATTGAGAATAATCAAAACAAGCGGCCTGATGTCTTGCTCTTTATCAACGGCATTCCGCTTGTAGTAATTGAATTAAAAAATGCGGCGGATGAAAACGCCACTGTCAGAAAGGCCTTTGACCAGATACAGACCTACAAAGCCGCTATCCCAAGCCTGTTTACCTATAATGCCGTTTGTGTGATTTCAGACGGCATGGAATGCAGGGCAGGGAGTCTTTCAGCAGGGTTCAGCCGCTACATGACATGGCCTGTCTGCGTGCGGACACGCACAGGCAGAAAAAGAGCAGACAGTTATTATGTGTATGTAATAGAATGTGATAATGACAGTTACTACATAGGTCAAACATCGGAT
>MHEL01000055.1:10660-10987 GCA_001803815.1 Nitrospirae bacterium RBG_19FT_COMBO_42_15
TGAAGAATTAAATACAAGAGAGGAAGCTGTTAAAAGAGAAAGTGATTTAAAAACAGGTTTTGGGAGAAAATGGATTAAACGAGAAATAGCTGCTGGTAGAAACAACGAATATTTCTTAGAACAAGATGAACCACAAATAGCCTCGCGCTTTTCCCCGCAGTTGGAAACGCTTATAACAGGGATGCTGAATCCGGCCACACTATTAGACCTTGTCCGCAATTTTATTGTTTTTGAGAAATCTATTTCTTCGGAACCCTCACCCCAGCCCTCTCCCAATGGGAGAGGGAGTGATGAAGGTATTATAAGGGTTGAAACTGAAAAGAAGCT
>MHEL01000055.1:11101-13501 GCA_001803815.1 Nitrospirae bacterium RBG_19FT_COMBO_42_15
CAAATCCATTTCAATGGTTTTTTACACAGGCAAAATGGTATTGAGCCTCAACAATCCTACTGTCGTAGTTATCACAGACCGCAATGATTTGGATGACCAGTTGTTTGAAACCTTTGCAGCATCAAAGCAATTGCTCAGGCAAGAGCCGTTTCAGGCAAAAGACCGCGAACATTTAAAAGAACTTTTAAAGGTTGCATCAGGCGGCATTGTGTTTACCACTATTCAGAAATTTTTGCCGGAAGCAGGCAGGGCGGAATACGACAGGCTTTCAGACAGAACCAATATAGTTGTTATCGCTGACGAAGCCCATCGGACTCAATACGGCTTTGAGGCAAAACTGATTGATGAAAAGGACAAGGAGACCAAAGAGGTTGTCGCCAAACGGATAGCCTACGGCTTTGCCAAGTATATGAGAGACGCTCTGCCAAATGCTACCTACATCGGTTTTACAGGCACTCCCATTGAAAGCACGGACATAAACACCCCTGCTGTGTTCGGGCAGTATGTGGATATTTACGATATTTCACAGTCAGTAGCAGATGGCGCAACAGTCAAGATTTATTACGAGAGCCGTCTGGCAAAGGTCAATCTGGATGAAGAAGGCAGGCGGTTGATTGAGGAGTTTGATAAAGAACTTGAAGAAGATGAGGAGATAACAGATAAGCAAAGAGCCAAAGCCAAATGGACAAAACTTGAGGCTATTGTAGGAAATCAGGAAAGGGTGAAAAACTTAGCCAAAGATATTGTAACGCACTTTGAACAGAGGCAGACTGTATTTGACGGCAAGGGCATGATTGTAGCCATGAGCCGGAGAATTGCAGTTGACCTTTACAATGAAATAATCAATCTGAGACCTGAGTGGCATAATGACGACCTGACCAAAGGCGTAATCAAAGTTGTAATGACTGCATCCAGCGCTGACGGCCCTGTTATGCAAAAGCTGCACACAACAAAAGCAGAGCGCAAGATTTTGTCCGATAGAATGAAAGACCCGGCAGACCCGATGAGATTGGTTATTGTCCGTGATATGTGGCTTACAGGGTTTGATGCGCCATGTCTGCATACAATGTATATTGATAAGCCTATGAGAGGCCACACCCTGATGCAGGCAATAGCAAGGGTAAACAGGGTATTTAAAGACAAGCCGGGCGGATTAGTCGTGGATTATTTAGGCATAGCATCAGACCTTAAAAAGGCATTGGCTTTCTATTCCGATTCAGGCGGCAAGGGAGACCCGGCAGAAGGGCAGGAAAAGGCAGTTGCAGCGATGCTGGAGAAGCTGGAAGTAGTGCGCCAGCTTTTCTTTGAAGAGAGCAAGACAAAAGAAGCAATTATGATTGCAGAGCCCGCAGCTTATTACAGTGATTATCCCGGAACAGGCTTTAATTATAAACGCTTCTTCTCAGTACCCCCAAAAGAAAAACTATCCATTATCTTACAGGCAGAGGAGCATATTTTAGGTTTAGAAGACGGCAAGAACCGCTTTATCCGTGAGGTAACATTGCTAAGTCAGGCATTTGTTCTCTCTATACCGCATGAAAAGGCAATGGCGGTTAAAGAGGAAGTCGCATTCTTTCAGGCAGTAAAGGCAAGGCTTGTAAAGTTTGTGGGCGGCGGCACAGGCAGGTCGGATATAGATATTGAAACAGCAATAAAGCAGATAGTTGACGAGGCATTGAGTTCCGAGCAAGTGATTGATATTTTTGATGCGGCAGGGATTAAGAAGCCGGAGATATCTATTCTGTCGGAAGACTTTCTGTTGGAAATAAAGGGAATGAAGCATCAGAATCTTGCCCTTGAATTATTGAAGAAAATATTAAATGATGAAATCCGAATCCGTTCAAAAACCAATCTGGTAAAAGGCAAGGCCTTGCTTGAGATGCTTGAAACAGCAATCAAGAAATACAATAACGGACTGCTCACAACAGCGGAAATCATACAGTTCCTTGTTGATGAAGTAGCCAAAAAAATCAGAGAGCATGACGAAAGAGAAAAAAAGCTGAATTTATCAACCGAAGAACTGGCATTTTATGACGCCCTTGCGGAAAACAAGTCGGCGATTGAAGTCTTAGGGGATGAAAAGCTGAGAATCATTGCAATTGAAGTGGCGGAAAAGGTAAAGGCCAATGCGACTATAGATTGGACAATTCGGGAGAGCGCGAGGGCAAAGCTGATGGTGCTGGTGAAAAGAACATTAACCAAATATGGTTATCCTCCTGACATGCAGCAGAAGGCTATTGATACGGTTTTAAAACAGGCTGAGCTGCTGGCGGATTATTTTATTAAAAACAAATAGAATGTGCGGGGGCGTGGATTGAAACGCGTAGCCGCAGAGATTGAGGAAGAAAGAAGATTTTAAGAACTATTTACACCTTAACGATAGTCTTTAACGTCCGATGT
>MHEL01000055.1:13524-13628 GCA_001803815.1 Nitrospirae bacterium RBG_19FT_COMBO_42_15
TATAGAAGCATGAAAAAATCCAAGCGCTACAATACTGCGCATCTTATAGAAGACCAGTATGAGCCGGGGTCTAACAATCAGGTGCTCAAGAACAAATTGGGGAT
>MHEL01000055.1:13844-17544 GCA_001803815.1 Nitrospirae bacterium RBG_19FT_COMBO_42_15
CTTCAACATATAATATTATACCATTTAATAGCGAAACATCGGAAGGCAAAAAAGAATGGCGAACGGTTCAGCACAAATAGTCCAAAAACTATGGAACTACTGCAACGTCCTTCGGGATGACGGGATGAGCTATGGTGATTATGTGGAACAGCTTACGTATCTGCTGTTTCTCAAGATGGCTGATGAGCGGTCCAGGCCGCCATACCTGCCCGCGCGCGGCGCGCAGGCGGGCAATCAACAGAGTCCGATTCCGAAAAAATTTGACTGGCAGAGCCTTTTGAAAAAAGATGGCGACGATCTCTTTGATCATTACCGGCATCTTCTGGATGATCTCGGAAAAGAAAAGGGGCTTTTAGGTCTTATCTTCGGCAGGGCGCAGAATAAATTTCAGGACCCTGCAAAACTCCGCCGTCTTGTTGTTGACCTCATTGATAAAGAAGACTGGTCTTCCATGAGCGCTGATGTGAAAGGCGATGCGTATGAAGGTTTGCTCGAAAAGAATGCACAGGATACCAAATCAGGCGCAGGGCGCAGTATTTCACACCCCGCCCTTTGATCAGCGCTATTGTTGATGTCATGGCTCCCAAACCCAAAGAGACTATCTGCGATCCGGCATGTGGTACAGGTGGATTCCTGCTTGCTACACACGATTACATTGCGAAGCATTACAAACTGAATAAAGACGAGAAACGCTTCCTTGATGAAAAAGCGCTGAGAGGCTGGGAGCTGGTACATAACACTGCTCGTCTCTGTGCAATGAATATGATGCTGCACGGGATCGGTCATGGAGATGATCTGCCATTAATAGTTGCAGATTCCCTTGCAAGTCATCCGGGTGAATATTTTGAAATAGTGCTGACAAATCCGCCCTTTGGCAAAAAGAGCAGTACGACTATCATTGGCGCAGATGGGAAACCGTACAAGGAGAAAGAGACGATTGAAAGAGAAGACTTCTGGTCTACTACCTCAAATAAGCAATTGAACTTTGTCCAGCATGTAAAAACTCTCCTCAAGCAACACGGACGTGCGGCTATCGTTGTGCCTGATAATGTGTTGTTTGAAGGTGGTGCAGGAGAAACAATCAGACGTAAATTGCTTCATGAATGTGATGTCCATACACTTCTGAGACTACCGACAGGTCTTTTCTATGCCCAGGGAGTAAAGGCAAATGTCCTGTTCTTTGACCGCAAACCCGCATCAGAAACACCCTGGACAAAAAAGCTCTGGATTTATGACTTCAGAACTAACAAAGAATTTACTCTTAAAACCAATACTCTGAAACGCAGCGACCTCGAAGAGTTTGTCAAATGCTATAACCCAGAAAATCGTCACACCAGAAAGCCCACATGGACAGAAAAGAATCCCGACGGCCGCTGGCGGGCATTTGATTACGAAGAGCTGATAAACCGTGACAAAGCAAGCCTCGACATCTTCTGGCTCAAAGACGAAAGCCTCGAAGCATCAGACAACCTCCCCGAACCCGACATCATTGCCCGCGAAATCGTCACAGACTTGCAAGACGCATTGGCACAATTTCAGTTGATTGCGGATGACTTGGGAGAAGAAGAATAGGTAAGGGATAGGCACGATAGCGCAATAGTGAGCGCAATAGGGTCAGGCATGCAAACATGCATTTAGTGCCCAACAGATTGAGAATAAATAATCAGAGGGGCTTGGCCGAACTTTGCGTGAGCTTGCCGCACTAGCAAGGCGCAGGACAAGCCCTGATTAGATTCAATGAATCATACGAGCTGAAAAATCCTTGACTTATAGCTGCTATTTCTATAAGTAATATTATGCACGCCATAACCGGTCAGAAAAAGCCCATGAAAGGCGCGCAAAATATAACAGAGCGTATGTAGCCTTAATGTGCTATCCTGGCACACTGTAAACCTGAAGATAACTCCAAAAAGCCGGCGCAATAAATAGTATTGCAATCCAATCAATAGTCTGTTATGATAGGAGTGCATTACTATTAGGAGGTTAGCGTGATTGAAGACCTGTTTCGCCTAAGCCAGAACTTCATCAGGATAAACAAAAAGGAATACGTCAGATATTTCCTGAAGAAAAACCCGCTCAAAAACCGCTTTTCGATCATTGTCGGTCAGAGGGGCGTAGGCAAGACTACTGCCATGATCCAGCACGTCATTTCCTCTTACAGAAATGATATTTTTACAAATAAGGCGCTCTATATACAGGCCGACCATTTTCTTGTCGGCAGCCACTCGCTCTATGAGATTGCGGAACAGTTCTATAACCTCGGCGGGGAGATGATCTGTTTTGACGAGATACATAAATACCCGAACTGGTCTGCCGAGTTAAAGAGCATTTACGACACCTTCCCTAAACTTACCATAGTCGCCTCGGGCAGTTCCGCCCTGGAGATTTACAGGGGCAGCCGCGACCTGAGCAGACGGGCTGTAGTCCTCAGGATGTTCGGTATGTCGTTCAGGGAGTTTATTGAGTTCGAGCTTGGGATTGACCTGAAAAGCTCAGGGCTTGACGATATTACGAGAAACCACCAGCGCATTGCTGATAGCATTATCACCTCAGTTGAGAAAAAGGGCAAAAAAGTCCTCGCTCTTTTTAAAAGCTATCTTGAGCACGGTTATTATCCTTATTTCAGGGAATACAAAAACAGGGAACTTTTCTATCTTACCCTTGAACAGAACGTCCATACCACTCTTGAGAGCGATCTTATAGCAATCTATCCCTCATTAAGCGGCAACAGTGTCAAAAAGATCAAGAAACTCCTGACGATTATAGCCTCTTCAGTCCCCTTTACACCTGATTTAAAAAAACTTAAGTCAATGTTGGATGTAGGAGATGAGAGAACATTAAAAACCTATATCAGGTATCTCGAAGATGCTGGAATAATCCTTACTATCTCAAAAGGCGGCAGAGGGCTTAGGCAGCTCGAAAAACCTGAAAAAATATATCTCAACAATACAAATCTTATTTATGCCATTTCAGCCGGTATGCCTGCTGAAATCGGGAATATGAGAGAGACTCTTTTCCTCAACATGACCGGAGCTTTTCATAAAGTCTCATCCCCGGCGCATGGCGACTTCCTTGTTGACGGCAAATATGTTTTCGAGATTGGAGGAAAAAATAAAGACTTCTCCCAAATCAGAGACGTAAAAAAGTCTTTTCTGGCGATAGATAACATTGAAATAGGCATCGGCAACAAAATTCCATTATGGGTTTTTGGGTTCCTGTATTAGAAGGAAAAAGAAATGAGAATTCCTTACGTCATAGATAACCAGAATTATAAGCTATCAGATATACTCAATGCCATTCTTGCTGACCACAGCGGTCAGTCTATGGATGTGGCCACGGCATATTTCAATATACAGGGTTACAAACTATTAAAGGGTAAGAAACACATCGGGGTCAGCTCGCGCCACAAGGCGAGGGCCCCGATTCATACTTCGTAGTTCAGCCTTCGTAGCACTTCGGCGAAGTAGGCTACTACGGAGAACGGGTGAATCGGGATCTCCTACGGATAAACCCACCACAAAAATTGGTGGGCAAGCTTGTCGAATCGACTCTCAATGAAGACTCGTATCGAGTTTCTTGCATTTTGCCTTTGCAAAGCCACTTTTGCCCTATACCTTATATTTTGTTACAATTTTCTTGAATAATAGATTATAATCTGTTACATTATAATTAAAAAACAGGTTATAAAATATAACACTAT
>MHEL01000056.1:0-6336 GCA_001803815.1 Nitrospirae bacterium RBG_19FT_COMBO_42_15
TCAACTCCACCTTTCCCTTTCCTTTAAGAGGGAGGGAAAAAAACAGGGGGTCTGTTTAATTCCCATGAGGAAAGGGAAAGTATGAAGTTGTGCAGGGAGGTAGAGCCCTGCTTTGTGAGGGGCATACCTTTAACAGTATTAGCAGTTGTTGCTGCTCTCTTCAGTGCCGTCTCCTATCCCTGTTCCGCTTGAAGCATAAGCAGCTTCAATTGTATTATTCAGCATCGCCGCTGCGATAAGAAAAAGTATTGCTATAATTATTCTCTTTAAATATTTCATGGGTTCGCCTCCTTTCTATTTTTTTTTGCTTTTACCTCCCATGACCCCTTAACCCTTCTCCTCACCCTCCTTTCTGACCCCTTTTTAGAGGCTGCCGCATTATGGATCACACGCGCATCCAATGACCTTCTGCCTCTATAAGAACAAACACACATGTATGCCGCTATATTTGGCGCAATAAACAGCAACCCTACACCTCATTATCTTTCACGCATCCCTGAAGCACCCCTTTTATCCCTGTTATCTCCCATTTAACAAGACCGACATCTGGCGCAAACCAATAGTAGTTCTTTACAGCGCTATCCACCTCCTCAACCACTTTATAACATTTGTACACGCCGGCAGGAATAATAATATCCTCTACTGCTATCACATTATACGAATAAGCATTTTTGCCTATTCTCTCTACCCAAGCGCTGCCAATATTAAAAAAAAGCTTTTTCGCAACCTGATTTGTCTTGTAAACAATCGGAGAAAGGTAATTATGGTTATTGCCCTTGCCATTATCGCCATTGCTGCTGTTGCTGTCTATCCTTGCCCATTGCTTTACAAGCATTTTCTTATTCTCTTTCCTTTCCATAATAAGTGTATTAGTATTCAAAGCTGTATCCTCCTTTTTCTCTCACCCTTCCCTCTCCTCTCTGTGGAGAGGGCTAAGGCGAAGGGCTGCTTTTTATGGTGAAAAGTTTACCGTGAAATAAGCCTGCCAACAAGCAAACAGGCGACAGATTTTTGTCGCCTATGCGACATTTTAAAAAAAATTCTTTGAATCCTTTTAATGATGATGATGTGAGGATACAAAAAAGATGGGTCTTATTCAATCGCCATTGCAGGGTATTTTTGGGGTAGCTTAGATGATGCCCTTTTTTCGGGCTGTGATAAGGGCCTCCTGCCTGTTTCTGGCATGGAGTTTTTCGTAGATCTTTTTTATGTGGGTGTGGACAGTATGAGGGCTTATGCTTAGTTTCTCTGCTATCTCTTTATATGCGAGTCCGTTTTCTATGCATTTCACAATCTCTTTTTCCCTGTGGCTTAACAGGTATTCTTCGCTTGCTCCTTCATCCTGAAATTCCATTATCAGTTTTCTTGCGATTTTGGGGCTCATGGGCGCGCCGCCCTGATAAAGGCTGTGAAGCGCCTCAATAAGCTCCCTCGGCGAGCTGCCTTTTAAAATATATCCTGATGCCCCAGCTTTTATTGCAGAGAAGACATTATCCCTGTCATCAAAAACAGTATGGGCCATTATCTCAATCCCTGACATTTTTTCTTTTATTTTCTTTATCAGTTCAATGCCCGACATGCCAGGCAGGCCGAGGTCTATAAGCATAACCTCAGGGGAGCTTTTTTTTAGAACAGGGAGCGCCTGTTCTGCGGAACCCCATGTGCCGACAATAGTTATACCCTTTTCTCCGCTCAAGAGCAGCTTGAGGTTCTCAAGCAAAAGGGGATCGTCTTCTACAATTCCAATTCGCATTTCAGGCTGCATCATATCCTATCCCTTGTTATAATTCCACACCTAAATCGGGGTATTTTTGGGGTATGGGTAATTCATTTATTCAGGGTATTTTTAGGGTAGCTTAGATGATGCCCTTTTTTCGGGCTGTGATAAGGGCCTCCTGCCTGTTTCTGGCATGGAGTTTTTCGTAGATCTTTTTTATGTGGGTGTGGACAGTATGAGGGCTTATGCTTAGTTTCTCTGCTATCTCTTTATATGCGAGTCCGTTTTCTATGCATTTCACAATCTCTTTTTCCCTGTGGCTTAACAGGTATTCTTCGCTTGCTCCTTCATCCTGAAATTCCATTATCAGTTTTCTTGCGATTTTGGGGCTCATGGGCGCGCCGCCCTGATAAAGGCTGTGAAGCGCCTCAATAAGCTCCCTCGGCGAGCTGCCTTTTAAAATATATCCTGATGCCCCAGCTTTTATTGCAGAGAAGACATTATCCCTGTCATCAAAAACAGTATGGGCCATTATCTCAATCCCTGACATTTTTTCTTTTATTTTCTTTATCAGTTCAATGCCCGACATGCCAGGCAGGCCGAGGTCTATAAGCATAACCTCAGGGGAGCTTTTTTTTAGAACAGGGAGCGCCTGTTCTGCGGAACCCCATGTGCCGACAATAGTTATACCCTTTTCTCCGCTCAAGAGCAGCTTGAGGTTCTCAAGCAAAAGGGGATCGTCTTCTACAATTCCAATTCGCATTTCAGGCTGCATCATATCCTATCCCTTGTTATAATTCCACACCTAAATCGGGGTATTTTTGGGGTATGGGTAATTCATTTATTCAGGGTATTTTTAGGGCATCACCTAAGATTTAACAGGCAGGAATATTTCAAGTGTAATATTTGTGCCTTTATCAGAAAGTATTGTTAATTGCCCGCCCAATTCCCTTGCCCGCATAATCATATTTGTGAGGCCCCTGCCAGCGCTTTTTTCCTTTTCCTTTAAGCCTACTCCGTCATCTTTAACAGAAAGGATGATCTTTTCCTTATTTACTGAAAAAAGCACATCCACGCTCTTTGCCTTTGAATGTTTTATAATATTTGTAAGCGCCTCCTTATATGTCCTGAAAAGATTTAAATAAAGAAGGCTGTTTGGCTGATCTCCAGCATCCCCTATCAAGCCCTTCATATTAAACATCAAGCCATGCGATTCAATCATATTGCTTCCGAAGCTCCTGAGCTCTGCTGCCATATCCTGCCATGTTGTGTCTTTAATATCAAGGCTCTGTATAAAGCCCCTTATCTCTGTCAATCCCTCCTGCGAAAGCCCGGATATGGTCTTGAGGGCATTTTTCATATCTTTTATGCTTGACCCCTTCTGCGCAAGCTCAGAAAGGAGCTTAATATTTGTAGTTATGCCGCCTATGCCATCGTGCATATCCTTTAATATTTTTTCCTTTTCTGCCTGATACCTGCGTATGTCTTCTGTCATCTTATTAAAAGAATCTGCAAGCTCCTTTATTTCATCGTTGGATTGGATGTTGACCTTATGGCTGTAATCCCCGCGGGCTATTATCCTCGTTGCCTCTGTCAGATTTCTGATAGGAGTGGTAATTGTCTTTTGGAGTTTAGTAAGGATTACAAAAGCCAAAAAGAAGGCGCCTGCAGCAACAATGCCTACCACAATCGCAAACCATGTCATCATATTGTATAATTCATTAAGTTCTGCCCGCACATATATGGCGCCGATAGGCTCCCCGTCTAAAACAATGTCCTCCAATGCCTCAAGGTGGTTTATTGCAAATCTGTAGCCTCTCCATTGGGGCTTGGGAGTGGAAAATGCCTCTTTTCCATCCCTATTAAATGTTGCAAAGACTTCCCCCTCCTTTGTATAGATGACTGCATTAACTATATTCTGGTTAGCCTTTAATGCGCTGAGTATCTGACCTGCAGATTCCCTGTCATTAAAGGCAAGGGCAGCAGCGCTGTTGTATCCGATTATCCTTGAATGGATGGTAAGATTCCTAACAGCCGATTTTCTGAATAAAACAGCCCCTTGTATAATGTTACCTATGATTCCAATAAGCAGGACCACAAAGGTAGTGGAAAAGCTTATCAGGATCAGCTTCTGTTTTATGGAGAGATTCTTCAGCTTAAACATAATATTTATCTCTTATTGTTTGTTCTTGTAATGCACAATCCTTGCAAGGCTCAAAAGCCTTGAGTTTATCTGAAGCCTTGCGTCCGTCGCTGCATCTATATTTATCTCAAACCGCACCTTATCATCTTCCATATATAGATTGATGACTACCCCTTTTTCCGCAAAGCTCTCTGTATCGCTTATGGTTAATATGCCCATATCCTTGGCAATGCCTGTTATCTCGCTCAACCTCCCTTTCTCTGAAGAAGAAATAAAAAGCATACGGCATTTTTTTAGTCCTTCTATAGAGCTGATATTTCTAACCACTATCCTTTTTCCAGCGGCTGTCTTTCCTTCCAAATTTTTCATAGCAGGCCCAAATGGGTCGTCTCCTATTATGCATAAAGGCAGTTCATCTGCTATTTTTTGCCATTCAACAAATTTTGCAAAGTTGTAAATGAAGGCGGTCTTTACCTCATATTCGGTCGGCTTCTGGGCATTGGCGCCATTTCTAAATAAAAATGATAGAAGGAGAATAATTATCAAAATATGTTCTGGTGAAAACTTATTTAGTTTCTTTAACATAGAATTAAAACCTATAAGTGAGTTTAAAACGAAAACTTATACCGTCCTGTTCAACAGCATTCATTGAATGCTCATTTGATACAGGGTCGTAGTATTTACTATCAAAGAGGTTATATGCGCTGGCCGAGAGCTCAAGCCCTTTGAGAAGATTCTGGCTGAAGAGGGTTAAATTGGTAACAAAAAACTCATTGGTAAAATCGCCTGCAACGGTCTTTCTCTTGCTTGTATACTGCTCTTCTAATCCTAAAAACAGTTTTTTCTTTATCAGTGGTATGGTGACATTAAGCTTAGCCAGGTGCTTTGGCGAATTGGTCAGTATTTCATCAGTTGCCCTGTCTTTAGCCTCCTGATAGGTGTAGCTGGCCCGTCCTTTTATATCCGCAGTCCATTTTGCCTCCAGTTCAAATTCCACGCCCTTAGATTCAACCTCATCAATATTTTTATATATCAGCAGGCCGTCGCTCGGATCTATCTGCAGAGTAATGAGGTCATCAATCTGATAGAAAAAGCCGGATACTCCCCCGCGAAGATGATCTCCCATATATTGCTCTAAGGCAATTTCGTATGTCCTGATAGTCTCTGGCTTTAGGTCAGAACCTGGTTTCTGGGTAATCATGCCGTCATGATAATAAAGTTCGTAAGTATTCGGCGCGCGAAATGCGTCGCCATAAAGCAATTTCAAGGTTGTCTTCTCAAGCGGTTTATATATCAGGGCAAGCCTGGGATTGGTTGTGCCGCCAAATGTGCTGTAATAGTCGTAGCGTATTCCTGCATTTATAAGCAGGTTCTTTAAAATCTTATATTCGTCCTGAATATACAATGCCAAAATATCGGAATCCCTTTTGTCATTTATGAATTGTTGATATGGCTCCTCAATATAATACCACTGGTCCTGCTGGAAATTGTCTTGATATTCTCCGCCGATTATGAGCGTGTGGCTGTCAAAAAGGTTCTTGGTAAGCTTGACCTCCCCGCCCCACCAGTTGCCAGTTGCCCTATCTTTATACAGGGCATTGCTGTATACATAACTGCCTTTATATTCGTAATTATCATAAAAGACCTTTGCCATAGTTTTGAACTGATTTGGAAAGACATGCTCGTATTTCAGCTCTACATAACCCCTGTTGTCAATGATCTGGTTACGCCGGTCAGTGAAATCGCTCCCCCACGGGGCAGTGGGAAGACCTTTTTCCCTTGAAACATAACCCCCGTATAAAGTGAAATCGTGAAGTGATAATGTGGTAAAGAGGTTGTAGTATTGACTGTAGTCATTGCCCTTTGTAATGCCATTATTGGCTGCAGGGCTGTCAAACTCCTTATAATATAAACTCTGACCCCTGCTATCGGATAGGGAACCGGAAAAGGTCATTTCAAGGCCGTTCTGAAATTTATTGCCGTAAGTAATGCGGCTTTTATATGTATCAAAACTCCCTGCCTCGCCAGTCACTTCCACACCATTTAAATTATGCCCTCTTTTAGTAATGACATTAATAACCCCAAAAAAGGCATTGGTGCCGTAGAGAGAAGAACTCGGACCGCGAATAATCTCTATCCTGTCAATGAGGTCAACATCAAGGATAAAACCCGTATCAATGGCTGCAGAATCATAGATATTATCATTTGTTCTATGCCCGTCCACAAGAAGAAGCATCCGTGTATTATAATCACCCGGCCGGCTGAACCCCCTGACTCCAACATAGTTATTTATCCTATCATAGCTGACATAAAAGCCCCTGACGCTCCTCAAGATGTCTGAAAGGGTGCGATAACCGTACTTCTTTATTTCATCAGCCGTAGTGATGCTCACCGAAGAAGGCGCTTCTGTCACCTTCTGTTCAAACTTTGACGCAGCGTAAACCACCTCTATTTTCATCAGCTCTTCTATGGAAAG
>MHEL01000056.1:6469-10414 GCA_001803815.1 Nitrospirae bacterium RBG_19FT_COMBO_42_15
TGAGTTTTTTGGCCATAGCGGATATTAGTGAAGAACAATAAAAAAGATATGACATGACGCAGCAAAGCTATTTTCATAGCTGCCTCCCCCACCACCAAATATAAGTTATAAAGGCTTAAAGCTTTAAAAGCATAAAACAACTTTAGAATTTTGTAAAGAAAATTTTCTTAGCGCAATCAGTTAAGAACTAAGATATTTTATCGGAAGAGGAATCTCAAGGGCAATTTGTGTGCCTTTATCTGATGCTATTGTTAATTGCCCGCCCAATTCCCTTGCCCGCATAATCATATTTGTAATGCCCCTGCCCTTACACCTTTCCTTCTCTTTTATGCCAATGCCGTCATCCTTTACACAAAGGGCAACCCTTTCTCTATTGACTGAGAAAAGCACATCCACATTCTTTGCATGCGAATGTTTAATAATATTTGCAATGGCCTCTTTAAAAGTTCTGAAGATATTTAGATAGAGAAGGCTGCTCAGATGCACTCCGGCATCCTCGTCAATATCCGCCTTCATATTAAATGCCGTGCCGTGAGCTGCAATCATATTGCTTCCAAAACTCCTGAGCTCTGCTGTCAGCGCCTGCCAGTTTGTCTCCTTTGCATCAAGGCTGTATATGAAGCTTCTTATCTCTGACAATCCCTCTTTTGAAAGCTCTGATATAGTTTTTAACGATTCCTTTATTTCTGCTGAGGCAGACTCTTTATTCTGCGCTAACTCTGACAGGAGCTTGATATTGGTAGTTATGCCGCCTATGCCATCGTGCATATCTTTGAGTATCTTTTCCTTCTCTAAATGATACCTATGCATGTCTTCAGTCATGCTGTTAAAAGAATTGGCAAGCTGGCCTATTTCATCTGTTGATTTAACATCAATCTTGTATGTGAGGTCTCCTGCTGCTATTTTTTTTGTTCCATTAATCAATCCATAAATCGGCGAGAGCAGTCTATTTGATAAAAACAAAACTACGGCTATGAGCGGGACACCCAATATTATAGCTGCAAGCAGCACATTATTTATTGCTGTTGTGACTGCCCTATCAAGTCCGTCAGTAAGCTCTTTAATCATGGCTGTAATGGTATGCTGAATCCCTTTATTAGAAAAACCTATCCGAACAATGGAGAGCCTCTTCTGGCCGAGCATAACAGACGCAGCAACATCCACAATATCGCCATTCCTCTGAACCAACATCTCATTAGCAGCGATCGCCTTTTTTGTTAACTTATCATCAAGCATTTCCCCCATCAGCTCTGCCCCTTTTGCCTCAGGCCCCTTAACAGCCGCGACCAGTATTCTGCCACCTTCGTCATGGATGTAGATATAGCTGATGTCTTTCTCCTCCATAGTCAGCGTAATAATATTCTTCATCTCAAAGATATCAAAATTATGCATTGGCTGAACAAGCCTGTTTGAAAGAAGGTTTGTTATTGCCTTTGATTTTCCCTCCCATTCGGATTGAAGGGCTGTTGTAATAAGGGCTTCGCTGCTGCCTCTTACAGGGGAGAGGCTTCTTCTGTCAAGGTCAATTACAATGCCTATAACAATTACTACTGTTAGCAGAATCAATAAGATATTAAATAAAACAAGCTTTGTTTTGATACTGTTAAATTTAAACATTTTATTGGAATTTTTCCCCGCTAATTCTCAATTGTTTTTCAATTTCTGTCATGAAATCCAAAGAATCTTTTTGCAGTTCAACAAACTTATTAAAACCATAGGGCTTGATAGCCTCTTTTCCCTCTTCGCTTTTATCTATTTTTAAAAACTCTTCCTTAATTCTCTCCACAAGCCTTTTGTCAAGACCCGGCCTTACCAGAACAATAAATTCAGGCATCTTCTGCGATTCATAAACAATCTTAAACTCCTTTTTATATGCCTCCGGCACATCCTCCGGTGTATTCCAGTCAAGATTGCTCAATGCGCCTGCAGCAACCTTTTTATAAAATACCCAGCTTGATATATTCAGCTCTGAGCCTGCAAATACATAGCCTATCTTATCCTTTGGAACAATTGAATTAAAGGATGAAAGTTGAATTAACTCAAGCCCCTTTGCCTTCATGCCAATCTTTGGAAGAAAATAACCTGAATTAGAACCGCTGTCCTCAAAGGCAATCATTTTCCCCTTCAGGTCTTCTACCCTGTTTATCTTGCTATCCTTTCTGACAAATATCAGGCTGTTGTATTCGCCAACACCCTTTCTCCATGCAATTAAAATCGGCGTTGCGCCTCCTGTGCTCTTAAGATAAGTTGCTATCAATGGACTTTCTAAAAGGATGTCAATCTTACCTTCCTTAAGAAGCCTGATAAGATTTGAAACCTTATTATCGCCGGCAAGCACAACCTCGCCCCGCTCAACGCCAATATCCTTAAGCCTTGATGCAAGGTGCGTTATAATAGGTTCAATCTTCTTTTGCTGGGTAATAACATTATCAGTAGCCCTTCCTATGGTAAGGGTCTTTTTTTTCGGGAACTCCTTGCTGTAAAGTAGTTCAGGAAGAGTAAGTCCAAAGATTAGTAGTAGACAGAATAAGGCAGTTTTACGCATATCACCCACCCCAATAAAATATTGGCATTATGATAAATCAATTATCATATTTTGTAAAGATATTAGTCCCGGAAGGGCTTTTTCATTTATTAGGGTTCTATTCTTTTAATCCCCTCTATTGCATCAAAGTCTTTATCATAGGAATAAATCTCGCTATAGTCATGATATTTTACAAACTCCGCATTGTAAGCGTCAATGTAATCAATATTCTTTCTGCTGTAAAGGACAACAGCATCTGCAATAATATCCTTATCAGGGATATGCAGGCTTTCAGTAGCAACTATGATTGAAATCTTTTCAATAACATCTGCCTTTGATAGTTTATAATATGAAAGCAGCGTCCATATAAGCTCTGCAATTACGATTCCTGATGTTGCAAGGGCTATCTTGCCATCAACTGCTTTTTTAAAGAGCTCTCTGCATTTGTCAAATTTAGAGCCGTCGTCTTTGGTTAGATATCTGAGAAATATATTTGTATCAACAAATTTTTTAATCATCTGCCTACCTTCCCGTTGCTGCTTTTTTAGCAATCTTTTTTCTTACACCTTCCCTGACCTTTCGGAAATCAATCGGCTTTTCCTCATGAGGGAGGCTTACTGACCCCGCAATATCAAGAATATTGCCCCGCAGAGGCCTGATAACAGCCTGATTACCCTCAACAACAATAATAACCTTTTCTAACGGCTTAAGGTTCAAGGCCTTTCTTATTTCCTTCGGTATGGTCATCTGACCTTTTGATGTTAATACTGCAATTGGCATTATTTCCTCCTTTCTAACCTTTTTCTTACATTATATAATTTTTCTTACTTTGTTGTCAAATAATTTCTGCTAAAAAAGGCGTAGATTGGAAACCTGCCTCTGCTGCTCAAAAAGCTATTGTAAATTATCATTTGTTCTGATAAAGTTAATAAATTCAAATTCCCACTCACCCCCTTTTCTAAAGGGAGATGCGGGAATTAAGGCATTATGCATTACAGAAGGATTACAATAATCAGCGCTGCAGGGATAATCATCCTTGCTGCATTAAATAAAAGCTGGGCAGCATACTCTGCTGCAACAATCTTTTTAATCTGGTTTACCCTGTCATGGTACGGCGTATTCAATATAAGAAGCCAGTTTATTGGAAAGACCTATTGGCGCGGCAATAGAAATGAAAAGAAGATTGCCCTGACCTTTGATGACGGGCCTTATGAGCCTTATACATCACAGATTTTAGACATATTAAAAAAATACAATGTCCGGGCTACATTCTTTTTAGTAGGAAAGAATATTGAGCGCTTTCCTGAGGCTGTGAAACGGATTCACAAAGACGGCCACGAGATCGGCAATCACACATATATTCACAGGAGATTTTTTTATACCCTCTTTCCAGCAATAAGAGAGGATATAAACAGGTGTCA
>MHEL01000056.1:10591-13964 GCA_001803815.1 Nitrospirae bacterium RBG_19FT_COMBO_42_15
AAATAATGCAGTAAACGGCGCGATCATTGTTATGCACGATGGATGCGATAAAGAAGGCGGAAAAAAGGATGGGACTGTAGCAGCCCTTCCAGTTATATTGGAGAAATTGATAAATGACGGATATAAGTTTGCTGCTGTATCTGAGCTGCTTGGAATAAATCCTGTTATAAGTGATTCCAAATTACGGAAAGATTGCATTAATAATAGTTCAAAATGTCATTCCGAACGAAGTGAGGAATCTCGCCTTTAGAGATTGCTTCGGCTTCGCCTCGCAATGACACTCTTAGGAAGGTAAAGATTGTATAAATGAAGATTAAAATAATCTCTCCCCGCTGGCCGGAGCACAGCATCTGGAGACAGATGCACTTCAGATTTCCAACATTAAACCTTGCAACGCTTGCAGGACTAACGCCTCAGGAATATGAAGTGGCAATAGAGGATGAAAATATTGAAGACATAAATTACAACGATGATACTGACATTGCTGCCATTACAGCAATGACCCCGCTTGCGCCAAGGGCTTATGCGATTGCAGACAGATTCAGGGAAAAGGGGAAGAAGGTTGTACTCGGCGGATTTCACGCAACATGGATGCCTGAAGAAGCTATACAACATGCGGATGCAGTTGTGCAGGGCGAGGCAGAGGGCGTCTGGCCGAAGGTATTGGATGACTTAAGAAATAACAGGTCGCAGAGATTTTACAAAAACAGCAGCCTGCCGCAGGCATCAGATCTGATTATTCCCCGGCGTGACCTTCTCATGCAAAAGCGCTATTTCTTTATCAATCTTGTCCAGACAACAAGGGGCTGCCCATATGACTGCAAGTTCTGCTCTGTTACTGCCTTTTACGGAGGAACATACAGATTCAGGCCAGTAGAGGAGATTGAAAAGGAGATACAAGGGTTGACAACAGGCGCTGGTTTTGTCCTTTTTGTGGATGACAACATTGTCGGCAATACAGCTTACGCAAAAAAACTATTCACCATGTTAAAAGAGCAGAAGCGGAGATGGGTAAGTCAGGCGTCTGTAACCATTGCTGATAATCCAGAGCTTTTAAAACTTGCCTCTGAAAGCGGATGCCATGGATTATTCATGGGCTTCGAAACACTTAATCAGGATAACCTTAATTTGATGGGAAAGCCATTTAACAAGATACAAAAATACAAAGACATCATCTCAAAACTCCATGACCACGGCATAGGCGTGCACGGCTCATTTATATTCGGATACGACTATGACGATAAAAGCGTTTTTGAAAGGCTGATTAAGTTTGCAGAGGATGCAAAGCTTGACGCAGCATTTATGCCTGTGCTTACGCCATTTCCCGGAACAGAGATTTATAAGCAGATGGAGGCTGAGGGAAGGATAATTGAAAGGGACTGGTCAAAGTATGATATGGAGCATGTTGTTTATAAGCCAAAGGGCATGACGCCAGAAGAATTACAGCAAGGGCACGACTGGGCAAACAGCAGATTCTATTCCTATCCGTCTATCTTAAAAAGAATCGGTAATCTTAGAAGAAGCCTCTGGGTCTTTGGGCCTATGAACTGGGACCTCCGCAAGGCATGGAAAAAGGTGCTGACAGCTTCGTAAAAAAACCCCATCTGCTGCGTTGTCGCTTCGGCCTCGCATCCTCACATACGAAAAAGTATGCTGCGGTGCGATGCCTCGCTCCGCCTTGCATCCGGGGCTTTTTACTTTGCTGTCCTAATATAACTAAAAATACAGCTCTTTAAAAGTTAGCCTTGTTTTTCTGATAATATTATGCTAAATTTCTTTCATGTTGACGAATGAACTGTTAGAATTCTCCAAAAAATATATCATGAACACCTACAACCGCTTTCCTGTTGTATTTATTAAAGGAAGGGGCGCAAAGCTCTTTGATTCGGACAACAGGGAGTATCTTGATTTTGTAGCAGGCATTGCTGCATGCAATCTTGGCCACTGCCATCCAAAGGTAACTGTTGCCTTTCAAAAGCAGGCGCAGCGTCTTGTGCATATATCAAATCTTTATCATAATGAACCGCAGATAAAACTGGCAAAGCTCCTCGTTGAAAATTCCTTTGCTGACAAGGTATTCTTCTGCAACAGCGGCGCAGAGGCAAATGAGGCGGCAATAAAGCTTGTGCGTAAGTATGCCAAGGAAAAACTAAAGGGAAACCGCTTTGAAATAATCACAATGGAAAAGTCCTTTCACGGACGCACAATGGCAACCATTACTGCAACTGGACAGGAGAAGGTGCAGAAGGGCTTTGAGCCTCTTCTGCCGGGATTTAAGTATGCGCCATTTAATAATATAGATGCAGTAAAAAAGGCGATAAACAAAAAAACTGCTGCTGTAATGGTTGAGCCGATTCAGGGAGAGGGCGGGGTAAATATTCCTGATAATGATTACCTGAAAAAACTCCGCAGGCTCTGCAATGATGAAGGTATCCTTCTTGTGTTTGATGAAGTGCAGACTGGCATGGGAAGGACAGGCAGGCTCTTTGCCTACGAGCATTACAATATTGAGCCTGATATAATGACCTTAGCAAAGGCGCTCGGTAATGGCGTTGCAATAGGCGCCATGCTTGCAAGGGATTCTGTTGCAGAGGTCTTTACACCCGGCAGCCACGCAACAACATTTGGCGGCAATCCCCTTGCCTGTTCAGCAGCAGTCGCTGCACTTGAAACAATAATGGAAGATGGCATCATGTTTGAGGATTGCGTGAGGATGGGTGATTATCTTATTAAAGGATTAAAGGAGCTTAAAAAAGAGTATTCATTCATAAAGGAGATTCGCGGCAAGGGCCTTTTAATCGGCATGGATCTGACAATAGATGGAAAAGATATTGTAATGGAAAGCCTAAAGGACGGACTGCTTATAAATTGCACAATGGATAAGATTTTGCGTTTTCTTCCTCCATTGATAGTTACAAAGGAGGAGATAGACTCCATGCTGGAGATACTCTATGGAGTATTAAAAAGGATGAAAAAATGAAAGACCTTCTTACAATAAATGCTTTAACAACAGAAGAAATAGAAGATATCCTAACGCTTTCTGCTGAACTTAAGGAAAAGCAGAAGAACAGGCAGATGGATTGCCCATTGATTGGCAGGACACTCGGCATGTTCTTTGAAAAGCCTTCAACAAGGACACGGGTCTCTTTTGAAGTAGGCATATACCAGCTTGGCGGGCAGGCAATAGTGCTGCCTGTTTCTGATTTACAGATAGGAAGGGGCGAGACAATTGCTGATACAGCAAGGGTGTTGTCAAGATACATTGACGCAATAGTTATCAGAACCTTTGAACATAAGATTGTAGAGGAATGGGCAGACCATGCCTCTATACCAGTGATAAACGGCTTAACAGACATGCACCACCCCTGCCAGG
>MHEL01000056.1:14112-25166 GCA_001803815.1 Nitrospirae bacterium RBG_19FT_COMBO_42_15
GGGATATGAGCCTGATAAGAAGATAGTAAAGTCAGCAATAGAGGATGCAAGAAAACAGGGAAGCAAGATAGAAATACTAAGCGATCCGCAAAAGGCTGCAAAGGGTGCAGATGTTTTATATACAGATGTCTGGGCAAGCATGGGGCAGGAAAAGGAGCATAAAAAGAGGCTGAAGATATTTAAGGATTATCAGTTGAATAAGAAATTATTAAAAGCTGCAAAGCCTGATGCGCTTGTTATGCACTGCCTGCCAGCGCACAGGGGCGAAGAGATAACAGAGGAAGCGCTGGAGGGGAAAAATTCTGTTATTTTTGATCAGGCAGAGAACAGATTGCATACTCAAAAGGCAGTAATGGTGAGATTGATAACAGCTTCGTAAAAAGTCCATCTGCTGTGTTGTCGCTTCGGCCTCGCATCCTCACATACTAAGATGTATGCTGCGGTGCGATGCCTCGCTCCGCCTTGCATCTGGAGCTTTTTACTTTGCCGTTAAGAGGTATATAAAAAAAATGGATAAGGAAAAAATCAAAAAAGTAGTCCTTGCCTATTCAGGCGGGCTTGATACTTCAGTTGCAATTAAGTGGCTGAAGGAGAATTACAACTGCGAGGTTATTGCCTTTGCAGCAGACCTTGGGCAGGGTGAGGAGCTGACGCCTTTACGCAAAAAGGCATTAAAGACAGGCGCAAGCAAAATATACATACAAGACCTGAAGGAGGAGTTTGTCAGTGATTTTATATTCCCTATGCTGCGGGCAAATGCTGTTTATGAGGGGACATATCTCCTCGGCACATCCATTGCAAGGCCCCTTATTGCAAAACACCAAATAGAGATTGCAAAAAAAGAGGGCGCGGATACAGTTGCACACGGCGCTACTGGCAAAGGAAATGATCAGGTTCGCTTTGAACTTACATATATGACATTGAATCCAAGGATAAAGATTATTGCGCCATGGAGGGAGTGGCATTTTAAGTCAAGGCAGGAGCTTATTGATTATGCAATGGAGCATCATATACCTGTTACTGCAACAAAGGCAAAACCATACAGCACAGACAGGAATCTGTTTCATATCAGCTATGAAGGCGGAATCCTTGAGGACCCATGGTCAGAGCCGCCTGCTGATATGTATACAATGAGCCTGCCAGTTGAAAAGGCGCCTGATAAGCCGGCATATATTGAGATAACATTTAAGAGCGGAAATCCTGTTGCAATAAATAATAAAAAGCTCTCTCCTGCAAAATTGCTTGCTGAGCTTAACCAGATAGGCGGCAAAAACGGCGTTGGCAGGGTTGACATGGTTGAAAACCGTTATGTGGGCATAAAGTCCCGTGGCGTGTATGAAACACCCGGCGGCACAATACTTCATACAGCACACCGCGCTGTTGAATCCATTACAATGGACAGGGAGGTGCTGCACTTAAGGGAATCTCTGATACCTCGTTATGCAGAGCTCGTTTATTACGGCTACTGGTTTTCTCCTGAAAGGGAAATGCTCCAAAAGGCAATAGATGAGTCACAGAAGAATATCACAGGCACAGTACGGTTAAAGCTGTATAAAGGAAACTGTTATGTAGTCGGCAGGAAATCGCCTGTATCATTATATAAGTCAGAGCTTGCAACCTTTGAAGAGGACACTGTTTACGACCAAAAGGATGCAGAGGGATTTATAAAACTGAATGCACTGAGGTTGAAGATAAAAAAATGAAGAAGAAACTCTGGTCAGGAAGGTTTTTAGAATCTACAAATAAACTCGTTGATAATTTTACTGCCTCTATCCCCTTTGACTGGAAATTGTATAAATATGATATAGCAGGAAGCATTGCGCATGCGAAGATGCTTGCGAAGACAGGGATAATTAAAAAGGCAGAGGCAGACAAGATTGTCAATGGGCTTAAGGCAATTGAAAAGGAGATTGATGCCGGCAAGTTCAAATTCTCCATAGAGGATGAAGATATACACATGGCTGTTGAAAAGAGGCTTATATCATTAATTGGCGATACAGGCAAAAAGCTCCATACTGCAAGGAGCAGGAATGATCAGGTTGCGCTTGATATAAGGCTCTATCTGCGGGACGAGATTAAAAATATTATTTCATTAATTGACAGGTTTCAGAAAAGCCTCCTTATCATAGCAAAAAAGAATATTGATGTAATCATGCCGGGCTACACACATCTCCAGCAGGCACAGCCGATACTCTTTGCCCATTATATACTTGCCTATTGTGAGATGTTTAAAAGGGATAGGGATAGGCTTTTGGACTGCTATAAGAGGGCAAATGTTATGCCCCTCGGCTCTGGCGCATTGGCTGGCACAACATTTCCCATTGACAGGGGATATACTGCAAGGCTCCTCGGCTTTGATGATGTAACAAAAAACAGCCTTGATGCAGTATCTGACAGGGATTTTATAATTGAATTTTTATCTGCCGCATCAATAATAATTATGCACCTTTCAAGGATGAGCGAGGAGCTTATTATATGGTCATCATCTGAATTTGGTTTTATTGAGCTGCCTGATGCCTTTTGCACAGGAAGCAGCATGATGCCGCAGAAGAAGAATCCTGATGTCCCTGAGCTTGTCCGCGGAAAGACAGGCCGCATATACAGTCATCTCATTTCTCTGCTTGTTACTATGAAGGGTTTGCCTCTTGCATATAATAAGGATATGCAGGAGGATAAGGAACCGCTTTTTGATACAGTGGATACACTGAAGGCCTCTCTTGAGGTGTTTAGTGGAATGATTAAAGGTTTAAAAATAAACACAAAGAGGATTGAATCATCAATGTCAGACGGCCTTATCCTTGCGACAGATGCAGCAGACTATCTTGTGCAAAAAGGGGTCCCCTTTCGCAGCAGCCATGAAATTGTAGGAAGGATTGTCAGTTACTGCCTTAAAGAAAAAAAGGCTCTAACAAGCCTTACACTTTCTGAATGGAAAAGGTTTTCTCCAGATTTTAAAGAGGACATCCTCAATTTTGCATCATTGGAAAAGGCAGTTGAAAGGCGGAATCATATCGGAGGAACAGCTAAGAAACAGGTGTTGAAGAGGATTAGGGAGATTGAACAGGTGTAGTGGCAACCGCTATGCCTGTCACTACAAATAACATTATTGTGTGGAACCTCATACAAAAAACAAAAATCCTAATTATCATTGCTATAATTATCTCTGTCTCCGCCTGTGGCAGGAAGGGCGACCCAATAGTTTCCCGCCTGTCTCCGCCTGCGCCGGTTACAAATATAAATGGATTCACAAAAGACTCATCTGCTATCTTAAGCTGGGAGATACCCGCAAAAAATATGGATGGGACAAAATTAAAAGACCTCTCCAAATTTACTATCCTGAGGGCAGATGTCAGGGACAGGGAGACAGGGGGCTGCGGATGCGCATTTGTAAAGATTGCAGTAATTGATATTCAAAAACCAGAACCTGCAGCAATAAAAGAAAATAGCGTGATATTCATTGATAAAGGAGATGATCTGTTTCCCGCAGGACTTACTTACAAGATACCGTATAGCTATAAGATTATAGTTGAGGCAAGATCAGGGCTGTTGAGTCCTGAATCCGAAGAGATAATTTTAATTCCAACTAAACCGCCGGACCCGCCTTCAGGATTTAAGGCATCTGTACAGAATGAAACAGTGATATTAAGATGGGAGCCGTCCAAAGGGGATGTTAAAGGCTACAATATATACAGAAGCAAAACAAAAGGTTCATATTCCGACACGGCTGTTAATAAGGAATTGATCAAGGCAGACAACGGCAGTTTTGCAGACATAGGCTTAGAGCCCGGTGACTATTATTACATTATCAGGGCTGCAGATACAATTACCCCTCCTTACAACGAAGGGCCTGATTCAGAAGAGATAAAAGTAACCATAGAAAAATAATTCTTGACGAAACAGGTGAAATTAGCTTATGCTATATACTCAATATTAATAATCAGTTTTAAGGGAGGATGTAATGAAGTTAGCATTAATTTCGCCTGAGCTGCAGGATTCCTGCTACAGTTTCTCAAAGAAAGAGGTAACGTCATTTTGGTTTCCGCGCCTGAGCCTCACAACACTTGCTGCGCACACACCAAGGGATATAGAAGTTAAAATTATTGACGAAGGCGTTGAAAAGATAAATTTTGATATGGATGTAGATTTGGTCGGCATATCTGCAATGACATTTTTATCGTCAAGGGCATATGAGATATCAGACAGATTCAGAAAGAGAGGCGTTAAAGTCGTTCTCGGCGGCATACACCCAACAGCAATGCCTGAAGAGGCAAAACAACATGCAGACGCAGTTGTAATCGGTGAGGCAGAAGAGATATGGCTTACCCTTCTTGAGGATTTTAAAAAGAATAAATTAAAACCATTTTATAAAATGGATGAACTCCCTTCTCTTGACGGCCTTCCTCCTCAGAGGCTTGAGCTTTTAAAGCCAGGGGCATACATGACAAATAACTGCCTGCAGGCAAGCAGGGGATGCCCTTATGGCTGTGATTTCTGCTCTGTTACAAACTTCTTTGGAAACACCTTCAGGCTTAGGCCTGTCAAGGATGTTGTAGAAGAGATAGCTGCGCTTGACGGCAAATTTGTAATCTTTGTTGATGACAATATTGCCGGAAACAAGGCGTATGCAAGGGAGCTCTTTAAGGCGCTAATCCCGCTTAAAAAAGAGTGGGGGAGCCAGGCAAGCATAACATTGGCAAGGGACCCGGAATTATTGGAGCTTGCAGCAAAGAGCGGCTGTACATCACTTTTTGTCGGGATTGAGTCTGTATCACAGGAGACATTGGCAAGCGCCAATAAATCTTTTAATAAAGTAAGCGATTATGAAAAATCAATTAAGCTGTTTCACGACAACGGCATATTGATTAATGCAGGGATGATATTCGGATTTGACAATGATGATGAAACTGTATTTGAAAGGACAGTTGATTTTCTCTACAGAAACAGGGTTGGGCTTGTCCTGTTTAGCATCCTTACACCATTCCCAGGCACCGGTTTTTATAAGAGATTGGAAAGCGAGGGAAGAATTATTGATAAAGACTGGTCGCATTATGACGGCAGACATGTTGTATTTCAGCCAAAAAATCTCTCTCCAGAGGCGCTTCAGGACGGCTTCCACTGGGCATATCACAAATTTTATTCAATACCATCTATACTGCACCGCATACTTCCAACAAAGCAGAACCGTATAGCAAGGCTCTATTTTAACTGGGCATACAGGAGGATGGTAATAAGGGTGCCCAAGGGCGGCATTTCGCCTTTATCTCCAATACTGAACAAACTGCACGGGAAACTGCCTGCAATTGAGACAAAGAACCTGATACCGAATACGTTTAATACTATCAAAGAGAAGGTTGGAGAGGTATCAAGCCAGATAGAATCATTCTTAGAGATACGGGTCAAAAAGAATGAAAAGCTACAGGCAATACTTATTGAGCTTGAAGGGACATTGGACAAGATTAATGCCAGTGAGCTTAAAAAGAGGATTGTAAAAACAGCCCAAAAAACAGGCATGGACATAATCATCAATCTTAAACACTTGAAAGAGGCGACGCCTGCTGCCTTAAATATACTTTTTTCTGAAAGGCTGAAGATAAGCGACTCGCTAAAGGTAAAGCTCTTAAACCTAAGCGACTCTTTTAAGGAGAAGTTAGAAAACCTTCATCCTGCTTATATGATAATTGAGGAGAAGGACCTGACATATTAAATTAGTGGCAAGGGTACAGGGTCAAGGGACAAGTTTCATGGAACAGCAAGGCCTTAAGTTTCAGGCAGAAATAGAAACCCTCATAGCATATATTGAAGAAGCAAATGGCATCAGCGAGGCAGATTTTGAAAATTGGTATTTGAACTGCAAAGACAGGGTGCGCTTCTTCAGCAACAAGCCGCCGACAAAAGACGAATTCATAAAAAAGGCAAACTGCGCATTATTTATGTATAAGAAGATAGGGTAGTTAAATCCCCTCCAGCACTTTTAACAGCGCCTCTGCCTTGTGCAGGGTCTCATAGTATTCCCTTTCAGGATCAGAGTCTGCAACAATGCCTGCGCCAGCCTGAACATAGGCTTGACCATTTTTAATGAAAAATGTCCTGATTATAATATTTAAGTCTATATCACCAGCAAAGCTTATGTAGCCGATTGAACCAGTATAAGGACCCCTTGCAACAGGCTCAAGTTCGTCTATTATCTCCATGCATCTGATCTTTGGCACGCCTGTAATTGTCCCGCCGGGAAAGGCTGCTTTAATCAAATCAAAACCGTCCTTATCCTTTTTTAATTTCCCTTTGATATTAGAAACAATATGAATCACATGGGAATAATCCTCAGTTGTCATAAACTCATCCACAATTACACTCCCGTATTCACACACCCTGCCGATGTCGTTCCTTTCCAAATCAATCAGCATTATATGCTCTGCCCTCTCCTTCTCATTTGCAATAAGCTCTCCGTGCAGCTCCTTATCCTCTGCCTCTGTTTTGCCCCTTGGCCTTGTGCCTGCAATAGGCCTTGTCTCCACATCCCTGCCTTCTAACTTAATCAGCCTCTCTGGAGATGAACTTATCAAAGCAATATCATCAAACTCAATGAGCGCAGAGAAGGGTGAAGGATTTATCTCCCTTAATCTCCTGTAAAGTTCTACAGGCTTTACAGAACCAATCTTTGCAGAGAGCCGCTGCGAAAGGTTTGCCTGATATATGTCGCCTGCCGCAATGTATTCTTTGCATTTTTTTACGATTGACATATATCCTTCCTTGGTCAGATTTGATACAGGCTTTATTTTTTCCTCTTTTACTGAGGCGGTTTGATCTGCTATTGCAGGGCTGTTTATCAGATTAACAATCTCCTCCATCTTTTTCTCTGCATCCTGCTTGCAGTCCCTTAAAAGTCCCGATGTCAGTGTATTGTATCCAAAGCCAAGATGCCTGATGGCAGGAATGATAATTACTGTTATAGTATTCTTCAAATGGTCAAAGGCAATTACTGTATCAGTAAGGATAAGATTTATGTCTGGAAGATTTATATCCTTCTTTGCCTTTGAAGGAAGTTTTTCAAATACATGGACAAGGTTATAGCTGAAGAATCCAACAGCGCCGCCAAAAAATGGTGGAAGATTTTTCAACCTTTCAATCTTAAAATTGCCCATCAACTCCCTGAGCTTTAATAAAGGATCCTTTCCTGCAAGAGATCTTTTGCCTTCATATGTAAGCTCTATCTCATTGCCATTTGATTTAAAGATAATAAACGGGTCTGTTCCAATAAAAGAATATCTTGCTGTCTTTGGTGTGCCGTTGATGCTTTCTAAAAGAAAGGAGTGTTTCCCTTTTTTCAGCTTCTCGTAAATCTCAAGAGGGGTACGGCCTTCTGCCGGAAGTTCTTTATATAGCGGTGTTACACGCAACTGCTTTATCCTCTTAAATCCCTGCTGCCGGGCTTTGTAATCTTTTTGCCTGACTTGCAAAGAGGACAATCTGTTGGTTTATAAGCAGGCACATTAAGCACTGCAAGGGAATGATACGGATGGCCTATCTCTGCCTTTCCGCCGCTTCTGTCTATAAGTGAGCCCACTCCAACGAGCATACCCTTGTTCTTCTCTACAACCTCAATCGTCTCTTTAACAGATATACCCGTTGTTATAACATCCTCAACAACAAGCGTTCGCTCACCCTCTTTAATCTTAAATCCCCTTCGCAGGGTCAACTGCCCCTTTTCCCTCTCTGCAAAGATAGTCCGCACATTAAGATGCCTTGCAACCTCATAGGCAACAATAATCCCGCCAAGCGCAGGCGCTATTACAAGCTCTATCTTTCTGTCCTTAAAAACCTCTGCAAGCTCTTTGCATAACATTGATGCATATTCTGGATGCTGAAGCACAAGTGCAGACTGAAGATAAGAAGGGCTGTGAAGTCCAGAGCTAAGCTCAAAGTGTCCTTCTAATAATGCGCCTGATTTTTTGTAGATATCTATTATATCTTCCTGCGTCATCTCTCCTCCATCTCATTGATTATTCCCTCTGCTGCCTTTGCAGGGTCATCTGCCTTTATAATAGGCCTGCCGACAACAATATAATCAGCGCCTGCTTTTATTGCCTCTTTTGGCGCTGAGATTCTTTTCTGGTCATCCATTTTAGACCCTGCAGGTCTTACACCAGGGGTTACAATCAGAAAATCCCTGCTGCATATTTCCCTAACAGCCTTAATCTCATGAGGTGATGAAACGACTCCGTCAAGGCCGGCATCAGATGCCATGCTTGCCAATCTCTTTACCTCGTCCTCCATACTCCTGCTCTTAATGCCTATTTCATTCTGAAGCGCCTCAAGGGTAATGCTTGTAAGAAGCGTTACTGCAAGAATCTTTGGCCTTTGTATGCCCTCTTTTTCTGCTGTCTCACATGATGCCTCATAGCACTTTCTCATCATCTCCATGCCGCCTAAGGAATGGACATTGAACATAAAGACACCGAGCCTTGTTGCTTCACTTGCAGCGCGGGCAACTGTGTCAGGTATATCATGATATTTTAAATCAAGAAATACCTTCCCGCCTTTTTTATGCACAATGTCAACAATCTCAGGGCCAAAGGCAGTAAAGGGCTGGCTGCCGATTTTAAAGATTTTAATAAGCCCCTTTAATCCGTCCAGAAGCCTCTCTGCCTCTTTTTTTGAATCTACATCAAGGGCAACAATCAATCTTTCTCTTGCAGGTATCATTTTTTTTCTCACCAATTAATAAGTGACTTAATCATACATTTTTAATATTTTCTTGTAAAGAGGATTTTAAAAGGTTAATCACCTCATTCAGCAAATCAGGATAGTCTGTTATAATGCCGTCAACGCCGAGCTTGATAAACCTCTCCATATCCTCTTTTTCATTTATAGTCCACACATGGATTTTGATGTTCTTTTTGTGCGCCCTTTCAATAAACTTTTCTGTTAGCAGATGATAATCGCCATGATATTCAGGTATCTGAAAGGCATCGGCAGCGGGTATGTAAAGAGGCATTATCTTTAACCGCGTGAAGATAACAAATCTCCTTACTTCTGCAACTGATGCACCTGTGGCAATAGCGCCTTTGGATATCTTCCTGAACCTCTTTATTGCCTCATGGCTCTCAGAAACAACAAGGACATTATCAGTCATATTCTTCTCTTTAATAATCCAGATGAGTGTATCCTCTATCTGCGGCTCAAACTGCTTTATCTCAATGTTTATCCTTTGATTTGGAAATTCAAAAAAGACCTCTTCTAATGTTGGGATTGCAAGCCCCTTTCCTCTAAAAGGATAATCCTCTTTATCTCCCCTTTTAATTGCAAACCTGTATCCTGCATCAAGCCTTTTTATTTCTGATAAGGTAAGTTCATTCACTAAACCCTTACCATCTGTTGTCCTGTCTACTGTCGGGTCATGGATTACAACTATCTCATTATCCTTTGTTGAATGCACATCCAATTCAAGAACATCAGCGCCAACCTGCAGAGCCTTTTTGTAGGTAAAGATTGTATGCTCAGGAGAAAGACCTCTGCCTCCCCTGTGGGCAATGTTTAATGGCCTGTCTGTCTTTAAAAATGCCCTATCTGGTCTTTTGAACAGAGGCATCTAAAATCCTTTTGTGGAGGTTTAGAAATTCTAAATCATCATTTGTGTCAATATCATACCAAAAGGGAAGAAGATGAAAAGATGGGAGCATCTCTTTTGGAATCCTTTTTAATGTCTCTTTAAGTACATCCTTTGTTCCCCATTTAATATTATTAAAGATTGGCGGCACCGCACCTCTCACACCTATAAGATAGTAGCCGCCATCGCAAGAGGGACCGATAACAAGACTTTTCTTATTGAGAACATTAAAGGCCTTTTCAATATATTCCTTTGGCAGAGTGGGGCTGTCGCAGCCGATTATAACTACCTTTTTATAGTTATCATGAAGGATATCTGTAATTGCATTCTTCATCCTATCGCCAAGGCCTCTGCCATGCTGCTTTATTAGCTGAAACCCAAATCTCTTTGCAAGGGTTTTAAAATACGGGTGATTCTTATCAGGATAACAGGCAATAATCTTTTTGCAGTTCTTAATCTTTTTGGCCATACACACGGTCTGAAATAAAAATCCTTTGTATAGTTTCAGAGCCTCTGTCTGTGAAAGGTTTTTTTGAAGACGTGTCTTTACCTTGCCTTTAACAGGCGCCTTTGCAAAGATGATTAAGATGTTCATACTGTTAAAACGCATGAGCAGTGATAGCCGGCAGCATCAAAATCAGTGTTGATTTGCTTTACTGAAGATATTGAGCAGGCTGAAATCTCAGAGCCCATTGAGTTATAGATAACAGGTCTCTTTTTGTTAAGGCTCTCTTTATCCACACCCTTTTCTGCCTGTGCCCACAGGGCATTCTCAATTAGCATCTTATAGGTATTGCAATATGGGTCTGCTGCCTCAAGCCTTCCCACACCGGTTTTTACCTCTTCGTTAAAATAGCCGTAGCAGAAGCATCCTCCGCCGCATATAAAGCGGAGATAACATCCACTGCATTTTTCAATATCATTTAAGCTGCTTTGCCTTATCCTTTTTGTCAAAGGCGAGTCAAGCCATAAATCTGCGAGTGAATAATCCCTTGCATTCCCTGCGCTGAATCTTTTATCCCCTGCAATTGCAGCGCATGGATACACCTCTCCATCAGAGTCAACGCATAACATCTCATAACAGCAGTTGCATAGGTCTGTCTTTCTGCCCTTCCTGCCAGAAATACGCACTTTAAATGATTCAGCATTGTCAATTATTGTACCTGTATCCTTTGATACCTCAATCAAAGATTGCATCACCTCGAAGAGTTCATCAGAGGTAATATAAAGCTCATCCATAAACCTCTGCATCCTGCCTTTTGGATGGAGATAAAGTATATGGTGAGCCTTTATGCCAAGTGAGGCAATAAATCTATGGGTATTAACTGCGCTGTCCATGTTCAGACGTGTAATGGTTGTTGTAATGGTTGGAACAATACCTGCTTTAATCAAATTCTTTATCCCATTTACAGCAGACTCAAAACTGCCTTCACCTCTGATAGAGTTG
>MHEL01000057.1 GCA_001803815.1 Nitrospirae bacterium RBG_19FT_COMBO_42_15
ATTGTATCCCGCTCCAAAGCCCTCTGTCCAGTGGCTAATAATTCTTTCACATAAGTTCTTTTGCGCCTCGATCGGCATTACTATATAAAATCCTGATACATCATATGTCCTTGCTGCCCTTGCTATATCATGTATGTCAAAGCTTGTTACTGCTGTTGTTACTATCTTTTTATTCTTATTATAAATCGGATAATGAATCAGCGCAATATATAAATTAGACCTCTTTTTTAACCTCATTCAGAATCTTTTTGTCCTCATCTGTTAGTTTTATCTTTTCTAATAGGTCAGGCCTCTTGTAATATGTATTTATAATTGCCTGCCTCCTGCGCCATCTTCTTATCTCTTCGTGATTGCCTGATAAAAGCGCCTCTGGGACATTCATCCCCTTATATTCAGGCGGCCTTGTGTATTGGGGGTAATCAAGGATAAAATCTGCAAATGATTCATGCCTTGCAGATTCCTCATCACCAAGCACCCCCGCAATCAATCTGACTGCTGCATCTATTACAACCAGCGTTGGAAGCTCGCCGCCGGTCAGTATATAATCTCCGATAGAAATCTCTTCAGCGTCTAAGCCAAGCCTTACCCTCTCATCAATCCCCTCATAATGACCGCAAATAAAAACAAGCCTATTTTTTTCTCTGCTTAGCTCAACTGCCTTATTATGATTAAATGTCTCACCCTGTGGCGAAACCATTATTATTCTTAATTCAGGATAATCCTTTTTTATTGCGCCAACTGCATTGAATATCGGCTCTGGTTTCATGACCATCCCTGCGCCGCCGCCATAAGGATAGTCATCTGCCATCTTGTGTTTATCAGTTGTATAGTCGCGGATGTTAATTATCCTCACTTTCAAGAGACCTTTTTCCTGCGCCCTTTTAAGTATGCTCTCTTCTAATACAGAAGAGATCATCTTTGGAAATAAGGTGAGGATATCACATCTCATCATCTCCTATCAGTCCTTTTATAATGTGAATGGTCATCCGTTTGTTTTTAACATCCACATCCTTAACAACCTCTAAGGTCGCTGGGATAAGAAGCTCTTTTTTTCTGCCCTTTATTGCAAAGACATCATTGCTCCCTGTTGAAAAGACATCTATAATCTCTCCAATAAGGAAACCAGCATCTGAATAAACCGTCATGCCAATAAGGTCAGACCAATAGTACTGGTTAGAAGGCAGTTCTCTGACCAGTTCTTTTGGTATTTTTACAGACCAGTTTATAAGCCTCTTTGCTTCATCTATTGTGCTGCATCCTTCAAAGCGCAGAAGCACACAGCCCTTATGATAGCGGACACTATTAACCTTATACTCAACATCATTTCCATCAGGCGAGGTAAGGATTATATCTTTCAATTCCTTAAACCGCTCCGGAGAGTCTGTTAAAGGGAGCACCTTCAGCTCGCCATGAATACCCCTTGCTTTTAGTATCTTCCCGATGGTTATGAGGTCATGGGTCATTGAAGCCGTTTACTCTAAGATTTCAAGGACACAACGTTTGCCCAGCTTAGTCCCGGCAGCATTCAGGATTGTTCTCATTGACCTTGCTGTCCTGCCCTCCTTGCCAATTACCTTGCCCAAATCCTCCTGAGCAACCCTAAGTTCAACAACAGTGGTCTTTTCACCTTCAACCACACTTACTACGACGCTCTCTGGTTTGTCCACAAGAGACTTTGCAATGTACTCAATAAGCTCTTTCATCACTATCACCTCCATTGCCAATAGCGCCCAGCATTGGGCAGTTGCAAATCCAGTTAGAAACTATTTTCCCTGAACACCTTTAAACTGCTGTATTAAACCGCTCCTTTTAAAGATTGTCTTGATTGTATCAGTCATCTGCGCGCCCTTTTTTAGCCAGCCAACAGTCTTTTCTGTCTTAATATCCACGGCTGCCGGGTTTGTCAAAGGGTCGTACGTGCCAAGGATTTCTATAAACCTGCCGTCTCTCGGCATTCTTGAATCAGCAACAACAATCCGATAGAACGGCCTTTTGTGTTTTCCCATTCTTGTGAGTCTTATTTTTACTGCCACTTAATCACCTCCTCAAAAATTGTCATTCCTGCGAAAGCAGGAATCTATATCTTTATCTCTGGATTCCCGCTTGCACGGGAATGACTCAATTAAAAACTGTTATAAAAATAACTTTACAATTATCTCATAAACGGAAAGGCATTGGGCATGAATCTTGCCCTCTTGCCGCCTGCCATCATTGTCTTCATCATCTTCTTCATCTGAAGAAACTGCTTTAAGAGCCTGTTCACATCCTGCACCAGTGTCCCGCTTCCATTTGCAATCCTTTTTCTCCTGCTGCCATTTATAATATCGGGATTTAGCCTCTCCTTCTTAGTCATGGAGTTTATCATGGCCTCAACCTTTGTTATCTCTTTTTCAGGCAGCGCTGCGCCAGAGAGTCCGCCAAGCCTGTTCAGCCCCGGTATCATGCCAATAATCTGGTCTAATGAACCCATTTTTTTGATCTGCCTGAGCTGGTCCATAAAATCCTCTAATGTAAAAGTTTGGGAGCGGAGCTTTTTCTCTAATACCTCTGCCTTTTTCTGGTCATATACCTCTTGCGCCTTCTCAATCAGGGAGAGGACATCACCCATTCCAAGTATCCTTGACGCCATCCTGTCAGGGTGAAATGGCTCTAAGGCATCTAACTTCTCGCCTGTGCCGATAAATTTTATCGGCTTTCCAGTAACAGATTTGATGGAGAGGACTGCGCCTCCCCTTGCATCACCGTCTAACTTGGTCAGGATCACGCCTGTCAAACCAATGTCTGTATTAAACCGCTCAGCGATATTCACTGCATCCTGGCCTGTCATTGCATCAGCAACTAACAAGACTTCATTTGGATTGATTTTGCCCTTTATCTCTTTTAGCTCATTCATCAAATCCGAATCAATATGAAGTCTTCCTGCTGTGTCAACTATTGCCAGATCATAACCTTGTCTCCATGCCGCGTCATAAGCATCCTTGCAAATCTTTATTGGGCTCTTTTCATCTAAAGGGTTATAGGTGTTTATTTTTAGCTGATCGCCAAGCGTGATAAGCTGTTGAATTGCTGCCGGCCTTGCAGTATCTGCTGGAATAAGAAATACCTTCTTGCTGTTTTTACTGAAATAATTTGCTATCTTTCCAGCAGTAGTCGTCTTGCCAGAGCCTTGTAATCCAACGAGCATTATGACAGTCGGCGGATTTGGTGATAGGTGAAGCGGTGTCTGGCTTTCACCCATCAGACCGCATAACTCAGCATGCACAATCTTGATGAACTGCTGACCAGGCGTCAGGCTCTCCATTACATCTTTTCCAAGAGCCTTTTCCCTCACCCTGTCTATAAAATCCTTTACAACCTTAAAGTTTACATCAGCCTCTAATAGGGCAAGCCTTACCTCTCTCAAGGACTCGCTGATGTTCTGCTCATTCAGAACACCCCTTCCCTTTATCTTTTTTAAGATTGTGTCAAGTTTTGCTGTAAGTCCATCAAGCATTTTAGGGTAGTTTAACTGAAATTGTTATATATTGTCAAGTAATGTAAGGCTGAGAATTATTTTATTCCTCCATTATTGCGGGGATTCTTTTTCCTTTGCCTTCTTCTTTGCCTTTTCTTTAGGCTTTTCCTTAGCCTTCTCAGCTTTAGGCGCCTTTGCCTCTTTTGACTTCGGCTTTGCTTCTTTCTCTTTCTTTGCAGGCTTCTCAGTTTTGGCCTTTGCCTCTACCTTTGCCTTTTTTGCTGCGGCCTTCTTCTCCTCTTTCTTCTCCTCAGGCTTTACCTCAGCGCCGAGCAGCTCTATTACAGCCATCTCTGCCGCGTCACCCACTCTTCTCCTTGTCCTTATAATCCTCGTATATCCGCCGTTTCTGTCTTTAAATCTTGGCGCTATTGTATCAAAAAGTTTCTTGACTACATCCCTTGTGCTGATAAATGACGCAGCTATCCTCCTTGAATTAAGATCGCCCCTTTTCCCATAGGTAATCATCCTCTCAACCATCGGCCTGATCTCTTTAGCCTTCTCAACAGTTGTCTCTATCTTTTCCTTATCTAAAACCGATGTAACAAGGGTTCTAAACAGTGCCCTGCGGTGTGATGTATTCCGCCCTAATTGCCTGCCTCTAACTCCATGGCGCATGTAAGTATTCCTCTCCTAAAATTAATATATTATTATCCTAACAGCTTCGCTTAAAAATTAATTTTATCTTTTTTATTCAACAAGCTTTTCTTCAAGCCTCGCATCTTTTATTTTCATTCCTAATGTTAAGCCCATCTCTGCAAGAATCTCTTTTATCTCATTTAATGACTTTCTGCCGAAGTTCTTGGTCTTTAACATCTCTGTCTCTGACTTTTGAACAAGCTCTGATATGGTCTTTATATTTGCATTCTTAAGGCAGTTATACGCCCTTACGGACAATTCAAGCTCATCAACGCTTCTTAAGAGGTTCTTATTAATCTCTTCTTCCTTCTTTTCCTCCACATGCGGCTCAATAATCTCCTCTTCTTCATCAAAGTTGATAAATATATTCATGTGGTCCTTTAATATCTTTGCTGCATAGGCAACAGCATCGTCCGGCTTAATGCTTCCGTCTGTTGTCACCTCTAAGATCAGCCTGTCGTAGTCAGTCTCCTGCCCGACCCTTGCATTTTCTACATGATAGTTGACTTTTCTGATCGGAGAGAATATGGAGTCAATTGGTATCACGCCTATCGGCTGACCGTCTTCCTTATTTCTCTCTGCTGTAATATAGCCCCTGCCATGTTTTACTGTTATTTCCATCTCCAGTTTTGTATCCTTATCCAATGTAGCAATATGAAGATCCGGCGTCATTATTTCAATATCTGCATCAGGTGTTATATCCGATGCCTTGACTATGCCGGGTCCCTTCTTTTTCAAATATATGGTCTTTGGCTTCTCTGAATGGAGTTTCAGCCTTAATGCCTTTATGTTTAGAATAATATCTGTTACATCCTCTTTTACACCCGCTATTGATGTAAATTCGTGCAGGACGCCCTCTATCTTTAGGGATGTAACTGCAGCGCCTACAATTGACGAAAGCAGAATTCTTCTTAATGAGTTCCCTATTGTTGTGCCGAACCCCCTCTCAAAGGGCTCTGCAAAAAATTTTCCGTATGTATCAGAGTATGTGTCTTTTTCAAACTCCAATCTTTTTGGAATTTGAAAATCCTTCAATTTTATTATCATATCAAATTCCCCCTTGGTGGAGTAAAAGTGCAAAAATTATCTTGAATACAATTCAACCACAAGATGCTCGGAAACAGGCAGCATAATATCTTCACGTGTCGGAAGGCTGACTACACTACATTTAAAGTTTATCCTGTCAACCTCAAGCCATTTTGGTATGCTCCTGCCCTCGCCGGCAGCAACTGCTGCCTTAATGCCTTCTAACTGCCTGCTCTTTACATTTACTTCAATTACATCGCCGCTTTTAACCAAATAAGAAGGAATATTTACCCTTCTGCTGTTAACGGATATATGCCCGTGCCTTACAAACTGCCTTGCCTGAATCCTTGATGACGCAAAGCCCATCTCATATACAATATTGTCAAGTCTTCTGGCAAGAAGCTGCAGAAGGTTTTCGCCTGTAATGCCCTTTGCCATCTCAGCCTTCTTAAAATAGTTCTTAAACTGACGCTCAAGAACGCCGAATACCCTCTTCATCTTTTGCTTCTCTCTGAGCTGCGTGCAGTATTCAGATATCTTTGCCCTGCGCGACTGGCCGTGCTGGCCGGGGGCATAGCCCCTCCTCTCAAAAGCACACTTGTCTTTGTAACACCTCTCACCTTTTAAGAAGAGCTTTACACCCTCTCTTCTGCAGAGTTTACATTCTGCACCAATATATCTTGCCAATTATTAACCTCCTAACATGCTACGTCAAGATATGTAGCATTGCTTTTAGCTTGTGACTTTTAATTTTTTATAACCTGTTATTAGTTACATGTTATATGTGAATCTCCTTTAGGAGATTCCTTACACCCTTCTCCGTTTTGGCGGCCTGCAGCCATTATGCGGAATGGGTGTTACATCCTTAATAAGATTTATCTTAAGCCCTGCTGCCTGAAGCGCCCTTATGGCAGATTCCCTGCCAGAGCCGGGACCCTTTACATAGATATCTACCTGTCTTAGCCCGAATTCCATAGCCTTTCTTGCAGCATTCTCTGCTGCGCGCTGGGCAGCAAATGGTGTGCTCTTTCTTGAGCCTTTAAAACCCTGATTGCCTGCGCTTGACCATGATACTACATTGCCATTAGTATCGGCTATTGTAACAATAGTATTATTAAATGTTGCCTGAATATGTGCAACACCGGTCTGGATATTCTTCTTTTCCTTTTTTTTGCCTGCCTTCTTATTTACCATAAAGTTTTCCTTTCAATTAAGCCTCTTTTTTCTTTCCGCCCATGGTCTTCTTTGGTCCCTTTCTGGTTCTCGCATTTGTCCTTGTCCTCTGTCCTCTTGCTGGAAGACCGCGCCTGTGCCTTAAGCCCCTGTATGCGCCTATATCCATAAGCCTTTTGATATTCATTGACACATCACGGCGCAGGTCGCCTTCTATTTTATAATTATTCTCAATAATCTCCCTCAGCTTGATAATCTCGTCTTCCCTGAGGTTTTTAATCCTTGTATCCGGACTTACATTTGCCTCTTTTAATATCTTCTGTGAAGCTGACCTGCCTATGCCATAGAGATATGTAAGCCCTATCTCTACCCTTTTATTAACCGGTAATTCAACGCCTGCTATCCTTGCCAATCTATTATCCTCCTAATTCTCAGGATAATATTTCATTATCCTGAAAGGGCATGTGAAGCCATGCCCCTGCTCATCAACCCTGCCTCTGTTTATGACGAGGGTTTTCGCAAATAATTCTTACTACACCTTTTCTTTTAACTACTTTACATTTTACACAAATCGGTTTTACTGATGACCTTACCTTCATATTCTTATCCTCTATTTAAAGCGATATGTTATTCTTCCTCTTGTCAGGTCATAGGGTGACAACTCAACTGTCACCTTATCCCCTGGCAGAATCTTTATAAAATGCATCCTCATCTTGCCTGATATATGGGCAAGAACCTTGTGACCGTTCTCAAGCTCAACCCTGAACATTGCATTGGGAAGGTTTTCTATTATTGTGCCGCTAACCTCTATTGCCTCTTCTTTTGGCATTACATAATACCTCTTATAGCTTCGTCAATATCTCCGGCGCATTATCAGTTACCACTATTGTATGCTCAAAATGGGCTGAAAGGCTTCCATCCTTTGTTACTGCTGTCCAATTATCTCCTAAAATCTGTATCTCACATCGCCCCATATTTACCATCGGCTCTATTGCAAGGGTCATTCCGGTTTTTAGCCTGGGCCCCTGCCCTGCTCTGCCGAAATTTGGTATCTGAGGCTCTTCATGCAAAGACTGGCCGATCCCATGCCCGACAAAGTCTCTGACAACAGAATAGCCGTTTCCCTCAACGCAGGACTGGACTGCATTAGATATATCTGACAGCCTTCTGCCTGCAACTGCCATCTTTATGCCCTCATATAGGGCTGCCTCTGTAATCTTTAAGAGCCTGCTTGCCTCCGTGGAGATATCCCCCACAGGCAGTGTAATTGCTGCATCGCCATAGAAACCGTCTATTACAGCGCCTATGTCGATGCTTATTATATCACCATTCTTTAACACAACCTTATCTGACGGAATCCCGTGAACCACCTGATTATTTATTGAAGCACAGATAGTTGCCGGATAATCCCTGTAACCTTTAAATGCCGGCTTAGCGCCCTTTTTTCTTAAAAACTCTTCAGTAAATTCATCTAACTCTAAGGTTGTTGTTCCCGGCTTAACAAGATTCTTCAATCCCTCTAATACCTCAGCAACAATCCTCCCGGCAGATGCCATCTTAGCAATTTCTTGCTGAGACTTTAAAATAATCATCCCTTATCAGAATTTAACCAATTCTGCCCTTTATCTTCCCCTTTTTCATAAATCCTTCATAGTGCCGTGTGATTAAATGAGACTCAATCTGCTGAACAGTGTCTAATCCAACACCAATAACAATCAACAGGGAGGTTCCGCCGAAATAAAAGGGAACATTCAGATATAAAATAAGTATTTCAGGCAATACACATATAGCCGCAAGATACATTGCGCCGCCAAAGGTAATCTTTGTTAATATACTATATATATAGTCTGCGGTCCTCTGTCCCGGCCTTACCCCTGGTATAAATCCGCCGTATTTTTGCATATTATTTGCAAGGTCTACCGGATTTAGCACAACAGCGGTATAAAAAAAACAGAAGAATATTATCAGTATTGCATACAAAATAATATGTATAAAACCACCGGGGGCAAATTGTCTTGCTATGCTCTGAACCCACGGAATATCTATAAAACCGGCAATAGTTGCAGGAAACGCCAAAAGGGATGATGCAAATATTGGCGGTATAACACCTGCTGTATTAATCTTTAATGGTATATATGTGCTCTGTCCGCCATATACCTTCCTGCCGACAATCCTCTTTGCATACTGTACAGCTATCTTTCTTCTTCCACCCTCTAAGTAGACAATCGCAGCTATTACTATAAACATCATCGCAAGGAGCACGGCAATAACCGCGGTCTTTATTTCACCTGTTTGCGATAGTCTGATAGTATTGGTGATTGCCGAAGGAAGCTGGGCAACAATACCTGCAAATATAATGAGTGATATGCCGTTCCCGATCCCTCTTTCTGTAATCTGCTCGCCGAGCCACATTATAAATGCGGTGCCTGCAGTTAATGTTATAATTGTCATTATTCTGAATGACCAGCCCGGGCTCTGAACGAATATTCCCTCGCTCATCCCTTCCAAACCGATTGCTATGCCCGTTGATTGAATAATGCTTATAACAATCGTTCCATATCGTGTATATTGTATAATCTTTTTTCTTCCTGCTTCGCCCTCCTTTGCAAGCGCCTGCAGATGCGGCCATGCAACAGTAAGAAGCTGCAGGATAATAGATGCGCTTATATAGGGCATTATACCAAGGGCAAATATAGACAGCTTTGACAGGGCTCCGCCGGAAAACATGTCAAAGAAGCCCATTAGCGCCCCGCCCTTTTCAGTAAGAAAGCGGCCTAATGCCTCGTTATTTATACCGGGTGTTGGTATATGCGCGCCAACGCGGTAGACAGCAAGCATGGCGAGGGTAAAAAATAACCTTATTCTCAGTTCAGGAATCTTAAGAATATTCTGAAAGCTGGAAATCAATCTCTCAAGCAATTTAGATTACCTCTGCCTTGCCACCAGCAGCCTCTATCTTCTTTAAGGCACTATTGCTAAACTTGTTGGCTTTGATTGTTAAAGGCCCTTTTAAATCTCCTTCCCCCAATATCTTTACTCCATCCTTTAATTTTCTTATTACCCCTCTTTCCAAAAGCGCTTCAGGTGTAATAACATCACTTCCTTTAAATTCAGAGAGATCTTTAAGATTTAATATTGCGTATTCCTTCCTAAAGACATTTGTAAAACCCCTCTTAGGCATCCGTCTTTGAAAGGGCATCTGCCCCCCTTCAAAGCCAGGCCCCTTAGGCCCTCCTGCGCGGGCGTTCTGGCCCTTGTGCCCCTTGGTTGCAGTCTTGCCGTGCCCTGAACCAGGACCCCTGCCTATTCTCTTTTCCTTTTTCCTCGCACCTTTTGCAGGTGATAATTCATTTAATCTCATTTTATTTGCTCTTTTCTAAAATTATTAAGTAACGTGTCATTTTACTTCTCTTTTACATCCAGCAAATAAGATATCTTATTTACCATTCCTCTTATCTGAGGCGTATCTTTTAGCACAACTGTCTCGTTGGGTCTTTTTAGGCCCAGACCTTTGATTATTGATTTATGCTTCCCTATTTTGCCAATAGGGCTCTTTTTAAGCGTAACTGATAGTTCCTTTGCCATTAATGACTCCGTGTTCTAAGCATTGTTTACATTAGCCTGCTTGCCTGCCTCAGGCTCTGTCCTGCGTCTCAGCTTTGCAATATCGTCTCCCTTTTTTATCTTAAGCAGTCCGTCAAGCGTTGCCCTGACAACATTATTTGGATTGCCGCTTCCAAGCGACTTGCTCAATATATTATGAATGCCGACCATCTCCATAATTGCACGTACAGGACCACCGGCAATAATGCCTGTTCCCGCTGATGCTGGCTTTAATAATACATCTGCTGCCCCGAAATGGCCTATTACCTCAAAGGGTATCGTGTTATTTTTCAACGGTACCTTCATAATATTCTTCTTCGCGCTCTCTACTGCCTTTCTTATTGCCTCAGGCACCTCTACTGCATTTCCCTTTCCTGTGCCAACATGACCCTGGCCGTCGCCGACAACAACAAGGGCGCTAAAGCTGAACCGCCTTCCGCCTTTTACAACCTTTGCTACTCTATTAATAAATATTACCTTGTCTTTCAGATTCAGCTCTTCCACATTAATTCTTTCCAAATCTTCCTCCTATTTAGAATTGAAGCCCCTTTTCCCTTGCTGCCTCTGCTAATGCCTTAATCCTGCCGTGGTATATATATCCGCCCCTGTCAAAGACTACCTTCTTAATATCCTTGCCGAGCGCCTTTTCAGCTATCGCGGCGCCAACTGCCTTAGCAGCATTAATATCACCGGCAGTCTTAATCTTTCCCTTTACATCCTTATCCATTGTAGACGAGCTCACCAATGTGGCGCCTGTATCATCATTAATTATCTGGGCATAAATATGCTTCAATGACTTTGAAACACAGAGCCTCGGCCTCCCGGATGTTCCAGAGACCTTTTTTCTTATCCTTATATGTCTCCTATTTCTTGATATTAGCTTTTTTTCTGTCGCAGACAATTCCTCACACCTCTTTAAAAAATTGCTCTATTTGCCTTTACCTGTCTTACCCTCTTTGCGTCTTATATGCTCATCAGCATATTTTATTCCCTTGCCCTTATAAGGCTCAGGCTTCTTCAGGCTGCGTATATTTGCAGCGGTCTGGCCTACTAAATATTTATCTATGCCCTTTATTGTAATATTTGTCTGCTTATCAACTACCGCCTCTATCCCATTTGGCAGTTCAAAATTCACAGGATGGGAAAATCCAAGCGTCATAACAAGCTGCCTTCCCTGCACCTGCGCCCTGTAACCAACACCGTTGATCTCAAGGGACTTTTCATAGCCTTTGGTTACGCCTGTTACCATGTTTGCAATAATGCTCCTTGTAAGGCCGTGAAGCGCCCTGTCAAATTTATCATCAGATGACCTTGTAACAAGAATATCGCCTTTATCAACTTTAACGCCTATCTTGGGGTGAAAATTCTGTTTTAATTCCCCCTTTGGTCCTTTTATAAAAACGCTGTTTTTTTCTACCTTAACATCTATCCCTGAAGGAACAGGTATCGGTTTTCTACCTATTCTTGACATATTGCACCTCTGTAATTAACGCTCACATTAAAAACCTCAAAAAATACGGCAAAGTAAAAAGCTCCGGATGCAAGATCTACAGTCATCTTACCAGACATAGCAGAGCACCTCGCCCCCAACCTTCTCTTTCTTTGATTTCTTATCTGTTAAAATCCCCCTTGGCGTTGAGATGACCGCTATACCAAAACCGCCTCTCACGCGGGGTATTCTGTCAAGGCCGCAGTATACCCTTCTGCCAGGTCTGCTAACCCTGCTTATTCCTGTAAGAACCTGCCTTTCATCCTGTAAATATTTAAGATATACCCTTATTATGCCCTGCCTTCTATCTTTTAGAAATTTGTAGTTTTTAATAAAACCCTCTTCCTTTAATACCTTTACTATCTCTGCCTTTATCTTGGAGGAGGGGATGTCTACCTTCTCAAATTTCATCATATTGGCATTTCTTATCCTTGTCAACATATCTGCAATTGGATCTGTCATCATAGATTAATTCTCCGGATTCTTCTTTTTTTTACCAGCTTGACTTAATTACCCCTGGTATCTCACCCTTTAATGCAAGATTCCTAAAACATATCCTGCACATATCAAACTTTCTAAGATAGCCTCTTGGCCTGCCGCACAAAGGGCAGCGGTTGTATTTTCTAACGCTGAACTTCGGTTCTCTTTTTGCTTTTGCTATTAAACTTTTTTTTGCCACTTTTACAATCCTTTCAGAATCAGTTTCTAAACGGCATGCCTAACAGATTCAACAGTTTTTTGCCTTCTTCATTTGTCTTTGCTGTTGTTACAATCACAATATCCATGCCGTGAACTGCTGTGATTTCATCGTATTTAATCTCAGGGAACATCAACTGCTCTTTAACACCGAGCGTATAATTTCCCCTCCCGTCAAAACTCTTTCCTGAGACGCCTTTAAAATCCCTTATCCTTGGAAGGGCAAAGCTTATAAGCCTGTCAAGAAACTCATACATCATGCTGCCTCTGAGAGTTACCATGCACCCAATCGGCATACCCTCCCTGAGTTTAAAGGTGGCAATAGATTTCTTTGCCTTTGTTATAACAGGCTTCTGTCCTGTTATTGCTGCAAGCTCTTTCACTGCGGCCTCAAGAAGCTTCATATTAGAAATGGCTTCACCCATTCCAACATTTAACACAATCTTCTCAACCTTTGGCGCCTGCATTATGTTCTTATATTTGAATTCATTCATCAATGCAGGTAAAACCTCTTTTTTATATTTTTCCTTTAATCTTACCGGCATAATATTAATCAATCACCTCACCGCATTTTTTACATGCACGCATTTTGTCTCCGCCTTCCAGTATCTTATAACCTACTCTTGTCGGCTTGCTGCACTTTGGGCAGACAAGCATTACATTTGATATATGTATAGATGCCTCTTTCTCAATAATCCCGCCCTGCTGCTGCTGCTGTGTCGGCTTTGTATGCCTCTTTATGAGATTGAGCTTTTCAATCAAAAGGCGGTTTTTTACCGGGAAAACCATAAAGACCTTTCCCTCTTTGTCAAGCTCTTTTCCGGCTATAACCTTTACCCTGTCGCCTTTTTTTATTTTTATTTTGTTTAAAACCATATCTTCCCTCAATCTCCTGTATTATATCTACAACACCTCTGGCGCAAGGGATATAATCTTCATAAAATTCTTCTTTCTCAATTCCCTTGCTACAGGTCCGAATATCCTTGTGCCAACAGGCTCGCCTTCCTGATTAATCAGCACTGCTGCATTCCTGTCAAATTTTATATAAGAGCCGTCGTCCCTTTTCATGCCCTTTTTTGAACGGACAATAACAGCCCTTGCAACCTGACCTTTTTTAACAGTGCCTTCAGGGATTGCCTCTTTAACGCTGACCATAATAATATCGCCTATATTTGCATAACGTCTCCTCGTGCCGCCGGAGACATGTATGCACATAACCTTTTTTGCGCCTGAATTATCCGCAACATCAAGCATTGAACGCATCTGTATCATCTTATAACACCTACACCTTTTCCTTTGCCTGCTCTAATATCTCTACGACCTTCCATCTCTTGAGCTTGCTCAGCGGCCGTGTTTCAATTACCTTTACCTTATCACCGATATTGCACTTATTGTCCTTGTCATCTGCCATCAATTTTGTAACTCTTTTGACAACCTTTTTATATTCCGGATGCTGGACAAGCCTTTTTACAACAACCACAACGGTCTTATCCATCTTATTGCTGACAACCTCGCCTATAAATTCTTTTTTGTTTTTAGTGCCGCTCACTGTCTCTTTCTTATCCATTTTATCCCCTGTAACAGGCAAGACGCCTGTTTTATTAACAAGAAATCAATTAAACCGCCTTAGGGCCAGCTTCCTTCTCCTTCATAATAGTCTTAATCCTTGCAATCTCTCTTCTCACCTGTGTAAATCTTGAAGGAGTCTCAACCCTTCCTGCTGCAAGCTGAAATTTAAGATTAAAATATTCTTTCCTGAGCTCTTTTTCCTTGTTTGACAGCTCTTCAATTGTCAGGTCTCTTATCTCTTTTACTTTCATCCAACCACTCCGGTTCTTGCAATAAACTTAGTAGATATAGGCAGCTTGTGTGATGCAAGCCTGAAGGCCGCCTTTGCTATATCTTCGGTCACGCCATCCATCTCATATATAATCCTACCAGGCTTTACAACCGCCACCCAATACTCAGGAGAACCCTTTCCTTTGCCCATACGGGTTTCAGCAGGCTTTTTAGTTATAGGCTTATCCGGAAATATCCTTATCCATATCTTGCCGCCCCTTTTTACATGCCTGGTCATCGCAATCCTTGCAGCCTCTATCTGTCTGCTTGATATCCAGCCGGGCTCCATTGCCTTTAGGCCAAACTCGCCAAAACTGAGATCTGAGCCCCTGTAGGCCTTTCCAGTCATGCGGCCCTTCATCATCTTTCTGAATTTTACCTTTTTAGGACTAAGCATACTAAACCTTTCCTATCTGTACCCTTTTTTCTGGTTCACTCGCGCCTAAAATCACATCGCCTTTATAAATCCAGACCTTGATCCCTATCTGGCCGTAGGTCGTCTTTGCCTCTGTAAAGCCATAATCAATATCAGCCCTCAACGTGTGCAGCGGGACCCTGCCCTCTCTGTACCACTCTCTTCTTGCGATCTCGGAGCCTGCGAGCCTGCCGGCACATGCGATCTTAATACCGAGCGCGCCAAATCTTAAAGCTGAAAGAACGCTCTTTTTCATCGCCCTTCTGTATGCAACCCTTTTTTCAAGCTGCATTGCAATATTCTCAGCCACAAGCTGCGCATCAAGCTCGGACTTTTTAATCTCTTTGATGTTTATAAATATCTGTTTTTTAGTAAGGGATTCTATCTCTTTTTTTAGCTTATCTACCTCAGCGCCCTTTCTGCCGATTATAATGCCGGGCCTTGCTGTGTATATATTTATCCTCGCCCTGTCCGCAGACCTTTCTATCTCTATCTTTGACACGCCGGCATGGAAGAGTTTGCTCTTAACTATCTTTCTTACCTTCAAATCTTCATGCAGAAGCTGTGCGTAGTTCTTTTTGGAAAACCATCTTGAATCCCAGTCTTTTATATATCCAAGTCTAAAACCAATAGGATGAACCTTCTGTCCCACTCTCTCCTCCTTGCTATGAACCGCTCTGGTTCATAGATTGCTATTTCTTTACTTCTTCTGAAAGGACTAATGTAATATGACTTGTCCTTTTTCTTATAACATTGCCCCTGCCCATTGCCCTTGCCCTGAATCTCTTCAATGTTGGACCTTGGTTAACATATGCAGCGGCAACCTTTAGTTCATCGACATTCATATTCTTCTGCTCTGCATTTGAAACTGCAGAGTGAAGAAGTTTTTTAACAACCTTTGCTGCAGAACGCGGCAGATGCGTTAATATCGCTATTGCCTCCTGCACATTCTTACCGCGGATAAGGTCTATTACCAGCCTTGTCTTCCTCGGCGCAATCCTTACATATCTTAAAATAGCCCTTGCTTCCATTTTTTATCTCTTTCCTTTGACCCCTATCGCTAAATCTAATTATTTCAGCGCTGTGGATTTCTCAGTATGCACAGCTCCGTGACCTTTGAATGTCCTTGTTGGAGAAAATTCTCCGAGCTTGTGTCCAACCATGTTTTCTGTTATATACACAGGTATAAACTTTTTACCGTTATGAACTGCAAATGTATGGCCAATCATCTCAGGCACAATTGTTGACCTTCTTGACCAGGTCTTTACAACCTTCTTGTCGCCTGACTGATTCATGTTCTCAATCTTTTTAAAAAGCTTTGGTTCTATATATGGTCCTTTTTTAACTGACCTTGGCACCTTTAATCCTCCAGATTATTTTTTTCTTTTTATAATATATTTATCAGTTGCCTTATTCATTCTCGTTTTATATCCCTTAGTCGGCTGACCCCAGGGGGAAACAGGATGCCTTCCTCCTGATGACTTTCCCTCGCCGCCTCCGTGAGGATGATCTACAGGGTTCTTTACAACACCCCTTACATGAGGCCTTATGCCGAGCCAGCGCGATCTTCCTGCCTTGCCAATTGATATGTTTTCATGCTCAAGATTGCCAACCTGGCCGATTGTGGCAAAACATTCAGAATGAATCAATCTGACTTCGCCGGAGCCTAATTTAATATGGGCATAATCACCCTCTTTAGCCATCAACTGAGCGCCAGAACCTGCGCTCCTTACAAGCTGCCCACCTCTTCCCCTTTTTAACTCAACATTATGTATGATAGTGCCAACAGGGATACTTTTTAATGGCAGTGCATTGCCAGGCTTAATGTCCACAGCTTCCCCGGAAATAACTGTCTCGTTAACCTTAAGGCCGTTCGGCATTAGTATATATCTCTTCTCGCCGTCAATATAATGCAATAACGCAATCCTTGCAGACCTGTTTGGGTCGTATTCTATTGCAGCAACCTTAGCAGGTATATTAAGCTTATCTCTCCTGAAATCAATAATTCTGTAAAGCCTCTTATGGCCGCCGCCGTGATAACGGAGGGTCATCTTGCCGATGTTATTTCTTCCCCCGCTTGAAGGAAGAGATACAATAAGGCTCTTTTCCGGTCTTGTCTTGGTTATCTCCTCAAAGCTTGCTGTGGTCTTTGACCTTACTGCCGGTGATGTTGGTTTATAGCTTTTAACAGGCATAACTTATTTTACTCCTAAGAACCTTCTCCTAATTCTAATTTTTCTCCCTTTTTCAGGGTAACAATAGCCTTCTTCCAGTCTGATGTTTTTCCCGCAAATCTGCCGAGGCTCTTCTTTTTGCCCAATATATTAATTGTATTCACATCTGCAACCTTTACCTTAAATATCTGTTCAACCGCCTTTTTTATCTGGCTCTTGTTTGCGCTCTTTTTTACCTTAAAGATAATCTTATTTTCTTTTTCCTTAAGATTTAGTCCCTTTTCTGTATAAAGAGGCCTCTGCAGGAGATCATGCATATCCGCCATTATCCCAATACCTCCTTCATTGCCTTCACTCCATTTTCTGTCATTAACAGCCTTTTATATTTTAACAGGTCAACAATATTCAGAGCAGATAAAGGAATAACCTTTACCCTTGGGATATTGCGCGACGCCAATTCCACATTCTTATCCCGCTTGTCAGAAAGGATTAATACACCTTCATTTAACCCAAGTTTATTAAGAATATCTAACATTAATTTTGTCTTCGGCTCCTTTAGCGCCAACTCCTTTATAACAACTATCTCCCCGTCGTTTGCCTTTGCAGAAAGTGCGCTCTTTAATGCGCCTCTAACCTTTTTAATCGGTTCTTTATATGAATAGTCTCTTGGATTCGGGCCAAAGGTGGTGCCGCCGCCAACCCAGAGAGGAGACCTGTTAGAGCCAGCCCTTGCGCGTCCTGTTTTTTTCTGCTTCCATGGCTTCTTGCCGCCGCCTCTCACAAGACCCTTAGTTTTAGTAGCTGCTGTGCCCTGCCTCTTATTCGCAAGCTGCATTGTTACAATCTCATGTATAAGAGTCTTTTTAACAGGAGCGCCAAAAACCTTATCATCAAGCTGGACAGTTCCAACCTTTTCATTATTCATATTTAAAACATTCAACTCTGCCATAATAATTCTGTTAACCCTTCTTTGCCTTCTTTAACATTACAAGCCTTCCCTTACAGCCGGGAACAGCGCCTCTTATAAGAATCAGATTCTCTTCTTTTCTGACATCCATAATCTCTAAACGTTGTATTGTCTTCTGCTCCATTCCCATATGTCCCGGAAGTTTTTTATTCTTCCAGACCCTTGATGGATAAGAGCTGCTGCCGATTGAACCAGGGGCGCGGTGGAACATTGAACCGTGAGTCTCAGGCCCGCCCTTAAAATTGTGCCTCTTCATAACGCCTGCAAAACCTTTACCAATGCTGACGCCTGTTACATCTATCTTGTCGCCCTTTTTAAATATATCTGCGTATATTGTCTGGCCGACCTGAACATCTCCTATATCAGCGCTGACCTCTCTTAAATATCTCGCTGGAGGAAGATTTACCTTTTTAAAATGGCCCATATCCGGCTTATTAACCCTCTGAACCTTTTTTATCTCCCTAAAGGAAAGCTGAACAGCATCGTATCCATCCTTGTCCTTCCTCTTTATCTGCACTACAGCGCACGGCCCTGCCTCAATAACAGTTACAGCCACTACGTTTCCGTCTTCTGTAAATATCTGTGTCATTCCTAATTTTTCGCCGATAATCCCGTTTATCATATTATTCCTTCAATCAATATTTTTGCTCTACCTTATTTCTATTAAGGCTGTTCAAAAAGCTCCAGATGCTATAATTTTATTTCTACATCAACACCTGCGGCCAGATCAAGCTTCATTAAAGCATCTACTGTCTGCGGTGTCGGATCAATTATATCAATAAGCCTTTTATGCGTCCTTATTTCAAATTGCTCCCTTGACTTTTTATCAACATGAGGCGAGCGAAGAACAGTCACCTTATTTATTTTCGTAGGCAAAGGCACAGGCCCTATAATCTTTGCAGATGTCCTTTTTGCGGTCTGTACAATTTCGGATACAGACTGATCCAACAATCTATGGTCGTATGCCCTTAATCTGATTCTAATCTTCTGACTCACCTTTTTACTCCTATATAATACCTTATAATTTTATTACTCTATTATTTGTGTTACTACGCCTGCTCCTACTGTCCTGCCGCCTTCTCTTATTGCAAACC
>MHEL01000058.1:0-218 GCA_001803815.1 Nitrospirae bacterium RBG_19FT_COMBO_42_15
TGTGGTTCATTGCTTCCCAGTGTAAAGGAAACAACACAGACATATTACTGGGGAACCTTTGATGAGGTCAAAGCGACTTTTGAGAAAATAACCCCTTATAAGACTACAATTGAGGAATTGCAAAAGCTCGGATTTGACCCTTTTCAAACACCTAATTTAAAAATTCTAACCTATCTGGATATTATTCAACGCTTTATGTTTAACCCCTCAATCAAAAA
>MHEL01000058.1:396-538 GCA_001803815.1 Nitrospirae bacterium RBG_19FT_COMBO_42_15
GTTAACAATAATGTGGTCTATAAGCTCTGGGGAGGCAAACCGATAATAGATGAGAGCAGGGAAATCAAAAATCCCCTGGGACCCTTGCAGAATCCTTCTGATTTACTCATAGATACGACAAAAGGGATGCTACAATAAAAAT
>MHEL01000058.1:630-2142 GCA_001803815.1 Nitrospirae bacterium RBG_19FT_COMBO_42_15
AAGATTCTGGACAAGCCAGAATGACAGAAAATGTAACATTACTTACGTCGTTTACTATAAATGCCCTTTAGCGCCTTTTTAAATAAGCCTTCCAGTTTTTTATTTTCTTCTGCAATTTGCTTGAGTATTGCAGATAATTCTTTTTTTCCTAATGCCTCTGCTTTTGATGCCCATTCTCTGTAAGCCTTAACATGGGCTTCATTGTGCTCTATCCAGTGTTCAATCAGGTGTTTTAATTTCTCCAGTTCGGTCATTCAATTAACTCCTAAAATACAGTATGAATTAATAACTTATTCAGGATTTCAATAAATTGTCAGATGCTCAAGGTTATAAACCAAAGAATAGAATTGATATTCCGCAGAAACATATTATTGCACCGGCTATAGCATGAGTATATCGTTCCAATCGACTTGTTGGAACAAGATTGATACCAAAAGTTGACATGAGGACAATACCAAGCATAGTCAGAATTGTTATTACACCAAAAATGCTTGTAACCAGCAATAACCCAGCAAGGCTGTTTTTTGCTGCTGGATACATAAGCATAGGTATCAGCGGTTCGCAAGGACCAAAAACAAATATTGTAAAGAGCACCCATGGAGTAATATTTTTAGCGTCTTTCCCCTCATGGACATGAATGTGTTTTTCTGTATGATTATGGGTATGAACGTGATTGATACCCTCTTCATGTGCATGTATATGCTCGTGAGATTTATGCCTTAATGCTTTTCGCATCCCCCAGACAAAGTAAATCAAACCAAATGCAATGAGAGCCCATGTCGCTATATTACCTCGAAATGATTCAAACATTTCTAATTTTGAAACAGCGATACCAAAGGTAACACCCAAGATACCCAGCACAACAGAACTTAATACATGGCCTATGCCGCACAGAATAGTGACCAATGTTGTTTTACGCAATGACCATCTGCCTGACCGGGACATCATAATGAATGGTATATAATGATCAGGCCCAAGTAGTGTATGAAGGAACCCTATGGAAGCTGCAGCGATTATAAGGATTAACAATTCATTAGACATAATACAAACTATACCACTTTCGATAAACGAATTGTATAACAAAAAAGATATCTAAGAAATCTATAATTATTTACTTATACCAAGCTTGACGCACAGGCGCCCGAGTTCTCCCAGTTCTGATTTCGTAAGGTCATTCATCTCTTCTTCTACGATACTGATATATACTGGTAAGACTTCAGTGAACAATTTTCTTCCCTTATCAGTTAAATGAACATTTATAACCCGGCGGTCTTTTTCACTCCTCTCCCTTCTCACAATCTCGCTCTTTTCAAGGTTATCAACGACCATGGTGATATTTCCACCGCTCTTGAAGATATTTTTTCCCAGATCGCTCTGCGGGAGAGGTCCCATGTGAAAAAGGGCATCGAGCACTCCGAACTGGCTCCCTGTTAATCCATACTTGCTTAATTGGCTGTAAACACGTGACCTGACCATTTCAGAAGCCCAAATAAATTGTATAAAAGTCTTTAA
>MHEL01000058.1:2349-2902 GCA_001803815.1 Nitrospirae bacterium RBG_19FT_COMBO_42_15
CACAAATCTTACCCCATCAAGCCTTGTTAAACCGGCGTCAATAGCAGCTTTGACGGCTTTTTTGTATTCCTCATTTGTAACTCTTCTATCAAGGGGCGGGTGTTCAAATGCTTTATAGCATGGATAGTATTGAGCCATAATGTTTGTATATGTGTTTGGTGAAATTTCTTCAACAAGGAATCTCACCAGCTCTTCAGTGCCTGCCAGACCCTCTGGAAGCACGAGATGCCTTACAAGCAACCCTCTCAAAGCGACTCCTCTCTGGTCAATAATTAAATCTCCAACCTGCCTGTGCATCTCTTTTATTGCAGCTTTTGCAACAGAGGGATAGTCTTTCGCCTTTGAATATTTCATAGCAGCTTCAGGACTGGAATATTTAAAATCAGGCATGTAGATGTCAATAATTCCATCAAGTATTTTTAATGTCTCAATAGACTCATATCCTCCACAATTATAAACAATAGGAACTTTCAATCCCTTTTCTATTGCGAACTCAAGAGACCTTAAAATCATGGGCACCTGATGGGTTGGAGTTACGAGATTTATGTTGTGG
>MHEL01000058.1:2914-3875 GCA_001803815.1 Nitrospirae bacterium RBG_19FT_COMBO_42_15
TGCAGGGTTAGCATTATATCAGCAAGGGCATCAAAAGAAGTCTCGCTGCCTTCGCCGAGATGGCTTATCGTCCAGTTCTGACAGAATAAACATCTGAGATTGCAGTGCGTAAAAAAGATTGTGCCTGAGCCGTATCTGCCAACCAGTGGAGCCTCTTCCCCGAAATGCGGATTATAGCTTGAGACAAAAGGCTTGTCTCCTGTTTTGCAGACCCCGACTTTGCCGGAGGTCCTGTCAACTTTGCAGTTGCGGGGGCAGAGTGTGCAGTCTTTTAATATCTCTTCTGCTGCCTTTATCTTTTTTTTAAGGATATCCTTTGAGAGTTTCAGGTAGGCTGCTTTAAAGACTGAAGTTTTTTCTTTGTCCATTCAATGAGACCGCCTGCAGAAATTAATTCCTGCATAAATTGAGGGATGGGTTTTGCAGTATATTCTTCTTTTTTTGTAATATTTTTGATTATGCCCTTATCGGCATCTATTTGAATCTCATCACCTTCTCTGATTTTCTCAGATGCATCCTCAGACTCAAAAATCGGAAGCCCGATGTTAAATGCATTCCTGTAAAATATCCTTGCAAAACTCTTTGCGACAACAGCCTGTATGCCTGCTGCTTTTATTGCAATCGGCGCATGTTCTCTTGACGAACCGCAGCCAAAATTAGCGCCTGCAATTATCACATCACCTGATTTTACTTTGTTCGGGAATTCTTTATCAGCATCCTCCATTATATGTCTTGCAAGTTCTTTGGGGTCTGATGTATTTAAATATCGCGCAGGTATTATTGCATCAGTATCTAAGTTGTCGCCGAATTTCCAGACTCTGCCTTTAAGAATCATTTGCCTCCTGTTATCTTCGTTCATAACACAAAGTCAGCTATGTTTATTCATCGTCATTCCTGCGAAAGCAGGAATCCAGAAAAACCTAAGGACTGGATTCCGCATCAAGTGCGGAATGACAGACAT
>MHEL01000058.1:4132-5764 GCA_001803815.1 Nitrospirae bacterium RBG_19FT_COMBO_42_15
GCCTGTAAATAAACTTTTTGTGTTGCGGGAATAACAATCATCCTCACATTTGGATTTACTTTTTTCCCTTTTATGACTTCTGCCGCCTCTCTTAAATCTTCAATCCTGCCGTTTGTACAGGAGCCGACAACAACCTGGTCTATGGTCACTTCAAAAAGCTCTGCTGCCGGCTTCGTATTTGACGGAAGATGAGGACACGATACAGTAAGCGGTATCTTTGAGCAGTCGTATTCTTTTACTTCAACATATTTCGCATCTTTGTCAGAAGTGTAAAATCTGTATCCCCTCTTTGCCCTGCCTTTAACATACTGTTCAGTTATGTCATCAGGCACAATGATACCGTTTTTCCCTCCTGCTTCTATTGCCATATTGCACATTGTAAGCCTTGCGTGCATTGGAAGCGTTCTGATTGTTTCGCCTTCAAATTCCATTGCCATGTAAAGGGCGCCGTCAACTCCGATATCACCGATTGTGTGGAGTATTAAATCCTTTCCGCCAACCCATTTACTTAATTTTCCGTAATAAATGAATTTCATTGATTCAGGCACTTTAAACCAGCACTCGCCCGCAGCCATTGCTGCTGCGAAATCTGTAGAACCAACGCCTGTAGAAAAAGCGCCAAGCGCTCCATACGTGCATGTATGGCTGTCAGCGCCTATGATTAAATCACCCGGGACAACAAGACCTTCTTCAGGAAGAAGAGCATGTTCAATTCCCATTCTGCCGACTTCAAAATAAAGCCCGAGACTATACTCTCTTGAAAAGTCTTTGAGCATCTTGCACTGCTCAGCAGCCTTAATGTCTTTTTGAGGGGCAAAGTGGTCAGGTATTAAAGCAACCCTGTCTTTATTGAATACGTTTTTTGCTCCTATTTTTTTAAATTCAGTTATTGCTATTGGCGCAGTTATATCATTGGCAAGAACAAGGTCCACTTTTGCGTTTATCAGCTCTCCGGGTGAAACCTCTTTTCTGCCTGAATGCACCGCAAGGATTTTCTCTGTAATTGTCAACTGCTCCTCCTACTTCCCTCTCACCGTCAACTTGTTCAAGGCATTTATATATGCCTTGGCAGCGGCTACGATAATATCAGTGTCTGAGCCGTGGCCCCTTACAAATCTGCCGCCCTCTTCAAGTGAGACCATTACTTCTCCAAGTGCATCTGTCCCGCCTGTTATGCTTTTCACTTCAAATTTAAGTAAAGTGCTTTTTGTGTTTGTTATAGATGCAATTGCCTTATATGCTGCATCAACAGGACCGTCGCCTTGTTCAGTCTTCTCTATTATATCTTTGCCAGCTTTTATCTTAATCGTTGCAGTAGGTTTCTGACTCATACCGGTAACTATGTTTAAGTCTGCAAGGCTGTAAGCTTCAGGGATTTTTTCAACCTCTTCAGAAATAAGCGCCTCAATGTCCTCATCGAATATGTCTTTTTTCTGGTCAGCAAGTTTTTTAAATCGCTCAAACGCAATATTAAGCTCCTCATCGTTTAATGTATACCCAAGTTCTTGAAGCCTCGTCTTAAAGGCATGTCTGCCCGAATGTTTTCCAAGAACGAGTTTTGTCTTGTGAAGACCTACTGTTTCAGGCTTTATAATTTCATACGTGCCCTTTTCCTTAAGAAGGCCATCTTGA
>MHEL01000058.1:5787-6026 GCA_001803815.1 Nitrospirae bacterium RBG_19FT_COMBO_42_15
GGCATTAGCGCCTACTATGGCTTTATTGGGCTGAACTGATATGCCTGTAATCTTTGTAATAAGCCTGCTGCTGCGCATTATCTCCTCTGTTTTAATATTTGTGTCAGCATTGAAAATATCCCGTCTTGTTCTTAATGCCATCACAACTTCCTCTAAAGAGCAGTTGCCGGCACGCTCTCCTATTCCATTGATAGTGCATTCTACCTGCCCGGCCCCGTTGAGCGCTGCTGAAAGGGAAT
>MHEL01000058.1:6040-6728 GCA_001803815.1 Nitrospirae bacterium RBG_19FT_COMBO_42_15
CCAAGGTCATTATGACAATGAACTGAAATCACAGCTTTATTAATATTTTTCACTCTATCATGAATAGTCTTTATCAATAAGCCAAATTCACTCGGAATGCTGTAGCCTACGGTATCGGGTATGTTTACTGTTGATGCGCCTGCATCTATCACAGCCTCTATAATTTCACAGAGATAACCCACATCAGACCTCGTTGCATCCATAGGTGAAAATTCCACATCTTCAATAAAACTTCTTGCCAGCTTAACCATCTCAACAGACCTTTTCATTGCCTCTTCACGGCTGATGCGGAACTGATACTTAAGATGTATATCAGAAGTAGAATGAAATGTATGAATCCTTTTTTTAGGAGCATCTTTAACAGCTTCCCATGCCCTTTTTATGTCCTCTTCCTTGGCCCTTGCAAGACTGCAGATTACAGGACCTTCCACTTCCGCTCCTATGGTTTTTATTGCCTCAAAATCACCAGGAGAGCTGATTGCAAACCCTGCCTCAATAATATCCACTCCAAGACGCGCAAGCTGCCTTGCAACCTGAACTTTCTCCTCCACATTCATGGAAGCTCCGGGAGACTGCTCGCCGTCCCTGAGCGTTGTATCAAAAATTTTTATTATTCTCATACACTCTCTTTCAGAGTTTAAAATTGTTCAAGATTGAACTCTCTTGAACTACCTTAAACTATGTTGAA
>MHEL01000059.1:0-6021 GCA_001803815.1 Nitrospirae bacterium RBG_19FT_COMBO_42_15
GTTTGTTACAAAGACATTCTTAATCCCCTTTTTATTTGCAAGCCTTGCAGTATCGTATGCATATTCAAAAAATATAGTCGGCTCAGTGTATGTATAGGCAATGCTTTTGCACCTGCTCTTTTCTGCTGCTTCAACTATCTCCTCTGCCTTAACAGCATCACCTGTTATCATGCCCTTTCCGTCCTTTGGCATCTGTGATATTTCATAATTCTGGCAGTGAAGGCATCTGAAATTGCAGCCAACTGTTGCAATGGAATATGACCTTGTGCCCGGATAAAAATTAAAAAATGGCTTCTTCTCAATAGGGTCTATATTAGCTGAGACAAGCCTCTCATAGACAAGGGTATAAAGTGTGCCTTCCTGATTTTCCCGAACACCGCATATGCCCCTTTTAGACGGCAGAATGATGCAGCGGTGATTGCAGAGGCCGCACCTTACCTTTTTGTCCTCTATCTTTTCATACAGCATTGCCTCTTTCATAATAATCTCTCTGTCTGATCTTCAGATTTAGTCAGAGGGGTCAGATGTTGTAATAGGAACTGTTGGCCAAATCCACAAATGTCATTCCCGCAGGTTTTTAGCGGGAATCCAAACCGCCTGTCATTCCTGCGTGTATCTGGCAGGAATCCATAACTCTGGATGCCTGACAAAAACAATCAGGCATGACAAATGATTCTGGATTCCCGCTCAAAAACTTTGCGGGAATGACAAGGTGTGTGAATTTTCGCTTAAAGAAATAATTATTTTTCCCATTCAACCCGCAGCAACTTCACATCGTGCGACCAGTTATATCTTACCTTTCCCTTAAAAGCCTTATAAATTGCCCTTCCTATCCTCTGTGCAAGTTTTTCATTTGTTGTTGTAATATTAATCTCAGATGCCGTTTTTCTTATCTCAATTATCCGCTCCAAGGGATTAATGCCTTTTGCAAGGCTATCCTCGTTCTTTGCAAGATTCAGTATCTCATCCCTCTTTCCCTTATCTTTAATAAAATCGCCTTTCAATGTTACGATGCCGCCGGGAAATTTGTCCTTAATCTTCTGGCACGCAGGGCACAGCACCTTTTGTGAGGTCTTTTTATCAATAGTTTCTTTGTAGACTGCCTCGTCAAAAAACCACCTCTTTTTGTGGTAAATAGCATGACATTTCTTGCAGATTGCCATTTCATGCGGCCCGCCTTTTGCAAGATACGGGTCATAATATGCCCCGATATTCTTTTTAAACTTTGCCGGCTTATAATCTCTCTCTTTTCTCGCTTTTCTTATCTCTTTCATCTTCCGCTCCTTTCCGGGATACATTTTACTCTTGGCACACAGACTACCGGGCACGGCGCACCCCTTACAACCTTTTCTGCTGTGCTTCCAAATAGTATCTGCTCAAGCTGTCCTGTCCTTCCATAACTTCCCATGGATATCAAATCCGCCTCAATCTCCTTTGCCTTTTTTATTATCTCTATGAATGGGATACCCTGTGAAATCAGCCTTTCAATCTTTGTCTTCTTGTTCGGCCTTGAATTTTTTAGAAATTCATCAAAGTCATCCTCTGTCTTTTTTAATACCTTTTCCTCTATCTTCTTTCTTGCCTCCTTTGTAAAATGGCTTAATGTATCAAAAACCTGCGGCTCAATAACATTCAGAATATATAATGTTGAATCAAACTCCTCAGCAAGGTTTAAGGCATATTCATAGGCATCTTTGGAACATTCTGAAAAATCTATTGGAACAAGAACCTTCTTAATGTTCATCTGCCACCTCCTTAATCATTGGCGCTATTATAATAATAGCAATAAACGGCCTTTTTTTCAATGCAAAAATAGCTCTTATTTATTGCAATCTAAGGAGATTTTCTGTTACTATCAATCCATGCTTTTATCAGACCTTGTCAGTTTATTAAAGGATATCGCTGGCAAAGAGGATGTTTCTGCTGAAAAAGAGGAGCTGCTCTGCTACTCCTACGACGCCACACAGATAGAATTCCTGCCTGATATTATAGTAAAACCGACATTACCATCACAGATCTCTGAGATTATGAAGCTGTCAAATAAAGAGGATATGCCTGTTATACCGAGGGGCGCTGGAACAGGATTTTCAGGAGGCTCTATACCTGTAAAAGGAGGCATTCTCCTTTCTTTTGAAAAGATGAACAAGATAATTGAGATTGATGAGGATAATCTTTTTGCAATAGTTGAGCCGGGTGCTATTAATGGTGATTTACAGAGGCTTGTGGAATCAAAGGGGCTCTTTTATCCGCCAGACCCATCAAGCATGGACTTCTGCACACTCGGCGGTAATGTTGCTGAAAATGCAGGAGGCCCAAAGGCAGTGAAGTATGGTGTTACACGCGACTATGTAATGGGTCTTGAAGTGGTATTGCCAACAGGCAAGATAATAAACACAGGCGTTAAGACGCGGAAGGGTGTTGTTGGCTATGACTTTACAAGGCTTATGACAGGCTCTGAAGGGACGCTCGGCATTATAACGAAAATAATATTAAGACTCCTTCCAATGCCAGAAAAGGTCTCTACACTCTCTGCATTTTTTACAGACATTGCTGATGCGTCAAGGGCAGTTGTTGATATTACAAAAAAAAGGATAACCCCGAGGGCAATAGAGTTTATGGACAGGAATTCGCTTGAGGTTGTGAAGGAGCATTTGCCAGAGGGATTGCATGGAAAGGCAGAGGCTTTGCTTTTAATAGAGGTGGATGGAACAGAGATTGAGGTTCCGAGGATTTTAGAAAAGGTAAAGGATGCATGTAAGGCAAATAATGCAGCGAAAATAGATGTTGCGGAAAATGAGTCAGATGCCAAAAGGCTTTGGATTGCGAGGAGGTCATTGTCTCAAAACATGTTTAAGCTCAAGCCTGATAAGATAAATGAGGATATAGTTGTGCCAAGGACAAAGATACCTGATATTATAAGTGCAGTAGACGGCATTTCTAAAAAATACAATCTAAAGATAGCAAACTTTGGCCATGCAGGGGATGGCAATATCCATGTAAATATAATGTATGACAAAAAAGATGCTGATGAGACAAGCAGGGCAAATGCAGCAGTAAAGGAGCTTTTTTCTGCCACCCTCTCTCTTAACGGCACTATATCCGGCGAGCACGGCATCGGCATTACAAAGGCGCCATATCTGAAAATGGAGATAGGCGAAATCGGGGTGGAGGTAATGAAGAAAATCAAAAAGTCCTTTGACCCGAACAATATATTAAATCCGGGGAAGATATTTGTTGAATGAAACACTAAATACTTAAGAAGGTCGCTTCCTTAGCTTGTTTCTGGCATTAAACTATACAAAGACTGAAGCTAAGATTCGCAACCGAGACCCCCTGCTGGTACACAGTACTTTTTATCCTTGCAACCTGTGCCTGCACATACAGGGCACATCTCCCCGTTATCAAGATATCCCTTTTTGTTGCAAACTGTACAGGGATTATAACACACCTCATGTGCCTCTTCGCTTGGAACTTCTTTTCCTTCTTCCATTTAATATCCTCCCAATGTTATATAAGTTATAGACTCAGGCAAAGCTTGTAACTAAGTCAAATTAATAAAGAATATCATCCTTATCAACGAACGGTAGGTGCAGTGCGTTCAGCGGCGTGAACATTCTTTTTTATACTACTGTAACACTTACCCAAAATATATAGGAATTAAAATGTGCTGTCAATTTTTTTTTTGGAGGTATTATAAGGATAGGGTAAGGGGCTACCTCTTCACTCTGCAAAATTAATAAAAAATCTTGACAAAATGCCTTGTTATGTGTTAAAAATTAGTTTCCTGTTAAGGATGAAGGAGGTAGTAAGATGTATGCAGTGTTAGAGACAGGCGGAAAACAGTATAAGGTTTCACAGGGGGATGTTATTTCAGTTGAAAAACTGAGTGCAAAGCCCGGTGAAAAGGTTGAATTAAATAAAGTTTTAATGATCGGCGGAGAGAAGACTGTAATCGGCAACCCTCTTGTGAAGTCTGCCAAGGTGATCGGCGAGGTTGTTGGAGAAGGCAGAGGGGATAAGATTATTGTTTTTAAGATGAAGAGGCGCAAGAACTATAGAAGAACTAATGGGCATAGGCAGGCGTTTACTTCATTAAAGATAACAGAGATTGTGTCAGCTTCGTAAAAAGTTCATCTGCTGCGTTGTCGCTTCGGCCTCGCATCCTCACATACTAACTTGTATGCTGCGGTGCGATGCCTCGCTCCGCCTTGCATCTGAAGCTTTTTACTTTGCTGATTGAATAAAGTTTATAAAAGAGACTATCAATGGTTTTTTGGAGGTATATATAAAATGGCGCATAAAAAAGGCGTTGGTTCATCAAGAAATGGAAGGGACAGCAATCCGCAGTATCTTGGCGTCAAGTGTTTTGGCGGCCAGACTGTTAAGGGCGGAAGCATAATTGTAAGGCAGAGGGGCACAAAGTTCCACCCGGGCAAGAATGTGGGTAAAGGAAGCGATGACACCCTCTTTGCAAAGGTAGCTGGTGTTGTGAAGTTTGAAAGAGGTGGAAGAGACAAGACCTGTGTAAGCGTTTATCCAGCAGAACAGGTATAGGGACAACTATCCGTTAGATATTATTTTTAGAAAGAGGGCGGTCAAAAAAGACCGCCTTTTTATTTGCACACTTTCGTTAGGTTCACCGCCATACACAGCTTCGCTTTGTCCAGTTCTTTAAGCAAGCTGTCTAAGATCACTTTTAACTCCTTTTTGCAGAGTTTTCCTTGCTTTTATGTCTGGTTTTGGTATAGTTTATATAAAACTTATTGCGGATATTTAAGTCGATATAAAGGTTTTGCAACATATTCTTATAATTTAAGAATATTATAAGGGGAGTTATAATGCCGCAACCAATATATCTTGATGTTTGCACTCTAAGCAGACCCTTTGACGAACAACACTATTTAAGAATAAGACTTGAAACAGAGGCTTTTAATCTGATATTATCAAGAGTGAGAAAAAATGATTATAAGCTATTGGTTTCTCCTGTTCATATGAAAGAGATAGAGGCTGTTCCAGATGTGTTTGAACGGATTGAACTGAAAACAATTTTAGATAAATTAGGTGAGCCGATAAAAGTTAATCTGGATAAAACACGGAAAAGGGCTGAAGAATTGGTTAAGTCAGGCTTTGGGGTGGCTGATGCTGCACATGTTGCCTTTGCAGAACTGGCCGTGGCCCAATTTATAAGCTGTGATGATGCCCTTGTTAAAAAATGTCTGAATCATAACATAAGAGTTTGGTGTGGCAATCCGGTTGCCTTTTGTGAGAAGGAGGGTTTAAGGTGAAAACTGTAAAGTATATGGATGAGGAAGTTGTAATTAAGAAAGCCATAGAGGCTCTTATTAAAGAATTGGGGCCAATAGAAGCCATCCGTTTTATTAGTATGCCAAAAAAGAAGAGGATAGAGAGCGTGAAGCGTCATAAAGAATGGCAAAAGCTTTTGGACAAAGCGAAGTTTTTTGATGAGGTCTTTGCGTAGCCTTTTTATCTCACCAAAGCCCGCAAAAGCTTCACTGCCATACGCAGCTTCTCCTCGCCCGATTCCTTACAACTTATTTATCGGACCTCACATACCGAGGACGCCCTTTCCTGCCTGTCGGCAGACAGTGATGTCATGCCATTGCAGCTTTATAATTTTCGCCAATATTTTATTGATTTTTCAAGCTTTTTGTTGTATTTTTAGGTTCAGTTTTGAAAAAGATAGAAACCGGAGAAGAACTTGTTAGGCATCTCAGGAGGGGCAAATGAAAATGTTTTCGTTTTCCGTAGCTAAGCGGCACCGCATCTTGGCTTTCTTTGCTATTAGTGCCGCCGCAATGCTTCTTGCAAGTTGTGCTACTCAACCGCATCCCAATGCGTACGATCCACCCGGCTTCTTCTCCGGTTTGCTGCATGGTTTTCTGATCTTCTTTAGCTTTATCGGGAGTTTGTTCACCGATTACCGTATATACGCGTTTCCCAACTCGGGAGGGTGGTATGACTTTGGCTACTTACTTGGGGCAAGTATGTTCCTTGGCGGCA
>MHEL01000059.1:6033-6342 GCA_001803815.1 Nitrospirae bacterium RBG_19FT_COMBO_42_15
GTTAGCGAGGTTGCCCAGCAAACCATTCCAGCGAACTGTCAAAAAGCTGCGCTTTTTCCCGTCCACTGAACTCGCACGTTAGAACACAATAAAAAATGAAAAACAGCATAAAGCAATGGATGACGAGCGCATTTATTTTTAGGCAACATTATCTGCCCTTTATGTTCCTCGCTGACCTTCCTTAATCTTTCTTATTGCTTCAAAGAGAGAGGATGCTTTAAGCATCCCCTGAGAGGGAATAAATGAAAGTAGCTGCATGGCGTAAGGTGATTTTCCCTTGATTTATTGATTTAGACGGATAAGTATGGT
>MHEL01000060.1:0-192 GCA_001803815.1 Nitrospirae bacterium RBG_19FT_COMBO_42_15
ATTGGCAGGGGAATGGCGGAATATATCAAAGCAATTCAGGTGGGTATGGAGAGAAACTATGAGCCGATGGAAAAGGTGTTTAACTCTGTTATTCTTATTACGCTGAGGACGCGTTGATTGAAATAACTTCTTTCAGTTTTTTCTCCATGGATTTGGAGAGCTTTGGGTATATTGTGAGAACTCCTTCGACTG
>MHEL01000060.1:319-522 GCA_001803815.1 Nitrospirae bacterium RBG_19FT_COMBO_42_15
AAGGTTAAAAATATGAGCCCGGCACAAATCGTTCAAAAACTCTGGAATTACTGCAATGTCCTCCGCGATGACGGGATGAGCTATGGGGACTATGTTGAACAGCTTACATATCTCCTTTTCCTCAAGATGGCTGATGAGCGTTCAAAGCCTCCTTATAATCAGAAAAGCCCTATCCCTTCCGGCTACGACTGGCAGAGCCTTCT
>MHEL01000060.1:927-7004 GCA_001803815.1 Nitrospirae bacterium RBG_19FT_COMBO_42_15
GAAACGTTTTCTTGATGAAAAGGCATTAAGGGGATGCGAGCTTGTCCAGAATACTGCAAGGCTCTGCGCCATGAATATGATGCTGCATGGCATCGGCGGTGATTCAATGCCTATTGCAGTTTCAGACTCTCTTGCAAGCCATCCCGGAGAATACTTTGAAATGGTATTGACCAATCCGCCATTCGGCAAAAAGTCCAGCACAACTATTGTCGCAGAAGACGGTAAGGTTACAAAGGAAAAAGAAACAATTGAGAGGGATGACTTTTGGGCAACGACCTCAAACAAACAGTTGAATTTTGTGCAGCATGTAATGTCCCTTCTCAAACAGCATGGAAGGGCGGCTATGGTTATCCCTGACAATGTGCTTTTTGAAGGCGGAGCAGGAGAGACCATCAGACGCAAACTCCTCCATGAATGTGATGTGCATACGCTTTTGAGGCTTCCAACAGGTCTTTTCTATGCTCAGGGAGTAAAGGCAAATGTCATCTTCTTTGACAGAAAGCCTGCCTCTGAAACACCATGGACAAAAAAGCTCTGGATTTATGACCTCAGGACTAATAAGGATTTCACCCTGAAGACTAATCCTTTAAAAAGAAGCGACCTTGATGAGTTTGTCAAATGCTGTAATCCTGAAAACAGATATAACAGGAAACCGACATGGTCAGAGAAAAACCCTGACGGCCGCTGGCGGGTATTTGATTATGAGGAATTGATAAACCGCGATAAGGCAAGCCTTGATATCTTCTGGCTTAAGGACGAGAGCCTTGAGGAATCTGAAAACCTTCCTGAGCCTGATGTCATCGCCCGCGAGATTGCAGAAGACCTTGAAGCGGCATTGGGGCAATTCAGGCTTATTGCCGAGGATTTAGGATAAAAATAAACCCGCAGCCCCCTGCGTGGGCGCGTGGATTGAAACCTACCACCGCCTGTGAATGCTAAAGATTTTTCTTTAAGAAATCAAATTTTGATGACATGTTTTATTTGACAGGGATGATAAAATAATATATACTTTTTTTACATAGATGATAATAAAGTATATATGGGAGATGCGGCATGCAATACATTCATCGTCTGTTATTAGATAAATTAGAAAAAGGGTTTAGAGGCAATCGCATTATCATTATTACAGGCAGCAGGCAGACAGGAAAAACTACTGTAATGGAAATGTATAAGCGCTGCATTCCCGCAAAATATAAACAGTTTTATTTCAATTTAGAGGATGTAACTAATTTAAGCATATGCCAAACCGTTGATAATTTGAGATCTTATCTGCGTGATAACGGTGTAGACATTGGAAAACAGAATGTATTTCTGATTATAGATGAATTCCAGTATATAAAGAATGCCACGAGGCTCTTTAAGATGCTTTATGACCTTTTCCCAAAGGTTTCAATCTTGGCATCAGGATCATCATCAATAGAGATTCAAAAACACTTAAAGGAATCCCTTGCTGGCAGAAAAAAGGTTTATAATTTATATACATTAAGCTTTGAGGAATTTGTCAGATTCAGGAGTGAGGAAGAATATCAGAGATTTGCAAAATTAGATTTCCAAAATGTCTCTGCGCCTTTGATTGGAATGTATAATAAGGATTATCTTGAGGATTATCTTCTATATGGCGGCTACCCAAAGGCGGCGCTCATTAAAAACAAAACAGAAAGAATAGAAGAATTGCAGGATATCTATAATTCCTATATTCAAAAAGACATTAAGTCCCTAATAAAAGGCGAGGATATATCAGCTTATAATAATCTTCTTAAAGTTTTGGCTTCTCAAGCAGGCAATCTGCTCAATATAAATGAATTATCCAATACCCTTAAAATTGGGAGGCGGCATGTTTTAAGGCACCTTGATGTTTTAGAGCAGACTTTTATTATTAAATTGTTAAGGCCTTTTTATTCAAACAAGAGGACAGAAATCAGCAAGATGCCAAAGCTTTATTTGCTGGATAGCGGAATTATAAACTTTGCTTTGGGCAATTTTGGGCAGATTGCTTTGAGGCCAAATTTGGGAAGTTTCATAGAAAATTTTGTTTTTAATGAAATTATTAAATATAAGCCTATCCAATATAGGGTTTATTTTTGGAGAACCAAGCTCGGCACAGAAATAGATTTTATTTTAGAGGGCAATGATGAATTGATTCCCGTAGAAGTTAAATGGCTGAATATGACTAAGCCGTCCATCCCTAAGAATTTCGCTTCCTTTTTTAAGGAGCATAAAAATATCAAAAATGCTGTAATTATTAATAGGGATTTCTGCTATAAAATTCGTAAAGAAGGCAAAAATGTCTACTTTATTCCGGCAGTTTTATTTAGTAGATTTTTAAAAAGGTTATAAGTCAGCCTTGCTCTGTAAATCCGAACCTAATAATACAGCTTGTAATTAACACATACGGTTCGTATCTGAGAAAGAGTGGAGCCAGTCGCCTCGCGCAGGGGCGTGGATTGAAGCTGAACAAAGTTTTTGATTGACTTTTCTCTTACTGCTAACTAAAATTCAGACACAAAAATGGACTTACTAATTCTTTTTAAGGCCTTTCTCCTCGGCATTGTTGAAGGGCTCACAGAATTCCTGCCGATTTCCAGCACAGGCCATCTTATTATTGCCGGCGACCTTTTGAATTTTAATGACGAGGTCGGCAAGGTGTTTGAGATTGCCATACAGCTTGGCGCAATACTTGCTGTCTGCTATGAGTATCGCAGCCGCTTGGGCAAGGTCATTTTCAGCCTGCCAAATAGCAGACAATCACGGGGCTTTGTCATTAACCTGTTTATCGCCTTTTTACCTGCTGCAATAATCGGCGTTTTGTTTATAAAGACAATCAAGGCATATCTATTTCAGCCATTTGCAGTAGCCATTGCATTTATTTCAGGCGGTTTAGTTATTTTGTTTGTGGAAAGGCGGCCGATTGTCCCCAGTATAGAGAATATAGAGAGCATGAACTGGAAGGATAGCCTGAAGATCGGTTTTGCACAGGTCTTTTCATTAATCCCAGGCACATCACGCGCAGGTGCAACTATTATTGGCGGCATGATATTCGGTTTATCGCGAAAGGCGGCTACTGAGTTCTCGTTCTTTCTTGCAATACCGATTATATCTGCCGCAACATTTTATGATTTGTATAAACACTGGCATCTGCTCAGCGCCAATGATATTGGCGTATTTGCTGTTGGTTTTATAACTGCCTTTTTCAGCGCCTTTATTGCAGTAAGGGCATTGCTTAGCTACATTGCGCACCACAATTTTATACCCTTTGCATGGTATCGTATTGTCTTTGGCATAATCCTTCTGATTTACTATCGTTCTGCGCTTTTTCAGGCAATATCATAATTAATTTTTCAATTGACTTTTCCTCTGTCCGTTACTATAATTCATTAATAAAAAATCAAATATGCCTTCCAGCCTTGCTTCAAAGATTTACTAAATTTATCAATAGATTATATAATTATATTTTTATAAAATAAGGAGGAAAAATGGCTATAAAAGTGGGAATAAACGGCTTTGGCAGGATAGGAAGAAATTTCTTTCGTACATCTCTCGGCAATAAGGAGATAGAGATTACTGCTATCAATGATTTAACAGATGCTAAAACGCTGGCGCATCTTTTAAAATACGATTCTGTGCATGGCATCTTTGATGCGAAGGTAGAGGCAAAGGACAGCTCTATTATTGTAAATGGAAAGGAATCAAAGATACTTGCATTAAAAGAGCCCGAATCCCTTCCGTGGAAAAGCATGGGCGTAGATATTGTTATTGAATCAACAGGCCATTTTACAGATAAGGCAGGCGCATCAAAGCATATCACTGCAGGAGCCAAAAAGGTTATTATATCAGCTCCGGCAAAGGAGCCTGATCTGACTGTTGTTATGGGGGTTAATGAGAATGACTATGACTCCAAAAAGCACAATATCATCTCCAATGCCTCCTGCACAACAAACTGCCTTGCGCCGGTTGCAAAGGTGCTCCTTGATAATTTTGGAATAAAGCGCGGCTTGATGACAACCATCCACTCATATACAAATGACCAGAGGATACTTGACCTTCCGCACAAGGACCTGCGCCGCGCAAGGGCAGCAGCAGTATCCATGATACCAACAACAACAGGCGCTGCAAAGGCAGTCGGTCTTGTCCTCCCGTCATTAAAAGGCAAGGTGGATGGCATGGCCATCAGGGTTCCGACAGCAAATGTCTCTGTTGTTGATTTTGTATGCGAGGTGGAAAAGGATGTTACAGAGGATGAGGTAAAGGCCGCATTAAAAAAGGCTGCTGAAGGCCCGTTAAAGGGCATACTATCATACTCAGACGAGGAGCTTGTATCGGTAGATTTTAACAATAATCCTAATTCATCCATAGTTGACGGCAATCTTACAAAGGTGATTGAAAAGAGGATGGTGAAGGTCATTTCATGGTATGACAATGAGTGGGGGTATTCATCAAGGCTGAGGGATCTGATTTTGTATATTGGGAAGAAGGGGTATTAATATAAAAAATACCAAATTCTAAATCCTAAATTCTAAATAATATCAAATGAGATAAATTCAAAACTCAAAAAAGTTTAGAACATTTGAGCTTAGAATTTTGTTTTTGTTTAGGATTTAGATATTAGAATTTAGAATTTAATTATTGAGGAAGGAAGCAGAAGATGTATCTGAACAACAAAATGACTATAGAAGATGTAAATATTAAAGGGAAGCGGGTTTTTATTAGGGCTGATTTTAATGTTCCCCTTGATGACAATCAGAATATAACTGATGATACAAGGATAAGATACACGCTCCCTACAATAAATCACGCAATAGATGAGGGCGCAAAGGTTATTTTATGCTCCCATCTCGGAAGGCCAAAAGGAAAGAGGGTTGAGCAGTTCAGCCTTGCGCCGGTTGCAAAGAGGCTAAAGAGGCTTCTTGATAAAGAGGTTATATTTGCAAATGACTGTATTGGCAAAGAGGTAGAGGATATTGTTTCAAAGATGAAGCCGGGCGATGTTGTTCTCCTTGAGAACCTTAGATTCCATCCGGGTGAGGAGTCAAATGAAGAGGCATTCTCAAAGGCGCTTGCCAAGCTTGCTGATGTATATGTGAACGACGCCTTTGGCGCTGCGCACAGGAGCCATGCATCTATAGCCGGTGTTACCAAATATATCCCTGTTTCTGTTGCAGGATTTTTGATGAAAAAGGAGATTGAGTATCTTGAAGGCGCAGTTGCAAACCCTGTGCGGCCATTTGTTGCTGTGCTCGGCGGCGCAAAGGTTTCTGGAAAAATAGGCGTAATAGAAAATCTTGGCGAAAAGGTTGACAAGGTAATAATCGGCGGCGGCATGGCCTTTACATTCATAAAGGCAATGGGCTATGAAGTAGGAGATTCCATGGTAGAAGAGGGCATGCTGGAGTTTGCAAATAAAATAAGAAAAAAGGCGCAGGACAGGGGGGTAAAGTTCTATATCCCTGTTGACTGCGTTGTTGCAAGAAGCATGGAGCCGGGCGCAGAGACCATGATAGTTACCATGCAGGAGATACCAAAGGGGTGGAAGGCGCTTGATATAGGCCCTGCTTCGGTAAAATTATTTACAGAGGCATTGACCAATGCAAAAACAATTATATGGAACGGTCCGATGGGCGTTTTTGAGATGGACGCCTTTTCCCGCGGCACAATAGCAGTTGCCCGCGCTGTTGCAGATTCTTATGCAACAACCATTGTGGGAGGCGGAGATACTGCGCTTGCAGCGCATAGAGCAGGTGTTTCAGAAAGTTTCTCATTTGTCTCAACAGGCGGCGGAGCTGCGCTTCAGCTCCTTGAGGGGAAGCCTCTACCCGGTCTGACAGCACTTGCAGACAGAAAACTGTGACGACTTCCTAAAAAGTCCATCTGCTGTGTTGTCGCCTCGGCCTCGCATCCTCACATACTAACTTGTATGTTGCGGTGCGAGTCCTCGCTCCGCCTTGCATCTGGAGCTTTTTAGTTTGTCGTCTAAATTATTCTTTATCTATAAGAGGGCATAAAAGATGAGAACTCCAATTATAGCAGGCAACTGGAAGATGAACAAAACTGCATCTGAGGCGCGAGCCTTCTTTTCTGAA
>MHEL01000061.1:0-305 GCA_001803815.1 Nitrospirae bacterium RBG_19FT_COMBO_42_15
TGGTGGTCATGGTTTTATAACTGCTGACATTATTGCTTTTGTCCATTGTAAAATAAAAATTGGGGCTTCGTACTGTGTAATTGGCTAAAGGCTATAGGCTAAAGGCAAAAGATTAAATCCCTTACCTTTTACCTTTTGCCCTTTACCTTCACTTGTTACTGATATATAACACTGTAAATCGGAATTGATTTATCTACACCTTTGAAAATTGCATCGCCGACATATTCAAACACAACCTTGTGTCCGATGACATTATCATAATATGAAAGCGTTGTGCCGCTGTATGAGCCTGAATCCTCAAAGGT
>MHEL01000061.1:323-12109 GCA_001803815.1 Nitrospirae bacterium RBG_19FT_COMBO_42_15
TGTATTGTATATAGAACCATTTTCATCTACTGCAACACCGCCTACCATCTTTTTCTTTGGGAATTTTTTATATACATACTCCTTAAAATTCTCTACCTCCCTTGAATCAGTAAGGCTGTATGCAAGGGAGTTAAGCATTTCATCAAATTCGTGCCCTTCTTTTTCAACCGGCACGGATGCCTTTGCAGCAGAGAGCCTGCCTGCAATATTCACATTTCTTCCGATAATTGTTGTATCCTTCTTCCTTTCATCTATCATAAAGTTTGCAATATATGCCCTGCCCGTATGGATGCTGATGCCCATCTGATAATGAGTCTTGCCCTGCCTTCTCAGATCCTCCAATCTCTTTTGAATCAGTATTGCTGATCTGATTGCATTCTGACTGTCTGTTTCCCTTGGGGTTGGGACGCCGTATATTATCATAACACCGTCGCCTGTAAATTTATCTATTCTGCCGCCTAATTTAGATGTAATCTCTGTAATCGGATCAAAGACATTGTATAACTGATAAGTAATCTCTCTTTCAGAATAACCCCTTTCAGATGTCTTTGTAAATCCCCGCAAATCTGCAAATAGTATTGCAACCTTCCTTGCATTATTTGTCACTGAGGTCGCGCCTGTAAATCTGTAGAGCCTGCCTTCTGAAAACAGCTTGTCCTCTTTTGTCTTCGTTGACTCAACTGGATAGAGAATTATCTTTTTTTGGATGGCTTTAATTACCTCTGTTCTTTGGAGGCCCTGTATTATATCCTTAAATGAGTTAAAGAGCAGGCTCCAGTTTTCAAATGCCTTTGCTGCATTTATAATCGCTGGATTGGAAAAAAGCTTTCTGCCTGTATCTTCGTAATCAAGGAGAAGATATTCTAAGATATGCCTGTTAAATATCATTTTTATTATGCTTGCATCTTCCATTAAACGGTTTTCTGGAATGCCTTTTAAATGCCCTTTGACTAATTGAATCAGCGTCCTTTCCCTTTCTTCAAGGCCTTTTTTAATACGTCTGTGCAATATTACATAAATCTCATTAAAGATCTTGAAAGGAAGCGAGTATCTCTTGTTATTCTCAGAGAGAATATCCTGCAGGCTAATCCTTCTAATCTCGCTTTCTGTCAATGGAAGCTGGTCATTTATTATGCTTGCGATAAGGTTGTCATTAAAGTTCACGCCAAGATTAAACTGAACCATTCTCTCCTCTATCTGCGATACCTTTTGATAAGAGATGTTCATTGTGGAGCTAAAAAGTCCGCTCAGCATGGGGTGCATCTGATATTTAAGATTATTTTTGACGCCTCTTTTGCTGAAATAATCGTTTAATATATTTGAAAAGTCCTTTGAAAAGGCAAGCCAGAAGAGATTTATAAGGCCTATCCTTCGTTCATATTTGATTATATTGACTATTATAGATACAAGATTTTCTAAGTACTCTTTCTCTATGGTCATGAGCTGATTTTCGCTTGCAGCAGTATGAGCAGATGCGTGGTCTTCTCTGCTCAGGATTAAATTATACAGGTAGTGTATATATTGCTGCGATTGATTTCTTAATGATATCGGAAGCTCTACATTTATCTCGCCTTCGCCCTTTTTGATTATATTTTCCTCAGGCAAAAACGGGATGCTGCCGCCAAAGAGATGCTCCATCTCCTCTGCGCTTCCAGTAGAAAATTTCAGGCCGAGCCTGTCTTTTTCTGATAAATAATATTGTTCCATAATTTTACTCTTATTGTCATTGCGAGCGAAGCGAAGCAATCTTTAACGGATGGGATTGCTTCGTCACTAAAGCTCCTCGCAATGACATTATGTCTTGTGACGCTTATGCTCTGCCATTATCTTCTGCACATCTTCCCATGTATATTTTTTATCATTCGGGTTTCTCAGAAGATACGCAGGGTGAAATGTGGGCATCAATTTTATTCCTTCATATAAATAAAACTTCCCGCGCATGGAACTTATGCTATCCTTTGTCTTTAGCAGTGTTTGTGCGGCAAATGTTCCCAAAGCGCATATAATCTTTGGATTAATAATTCTGAGCTGCTCCTTTAAAAACGGTTCGCATGCAGATATTTCATCCTCTGATGGATTCCTGTTACTCGGCGGCCTGCACTTTATAATATTTGCAATATAGACATCATCCCTTTTCAAACCCATTGCCTCAATAATCTTTGTTAAAAGCTGGCCTGCCTTTCCGACAAAGGGTTTTCCCTGCATGTCTTCATCTCCACCCGGCGCCTCGCCAACAAATACAATCTCTGCCTTTTCATTGCCTGAGCCAAAAACAATGTTTTTTCTCTTTTGATGAAGCCTGCATCTTTTGCAGTCTCCAATCATCTTTCTTACATCCTCAAGGGTCCTTAGTACGGCTGGTTCGTGAACCGCCCATACAGTATCATCTGCTTCTGGCAGGCGGTACGCCTGTCCTCCTGATTTCAACCCCTCTGTATCCCCTCTTGCTAACTCTACCGGCAATTCATTAATGCCTATCTCTTTTAGGTAGAGAAGGTAATCTTTTATATTATTGACTGTTTCTTGATTCATAAAGCAAATCCTAAATCCCCCTCACCCTAACCCTCTCCCACAAGGGGAGAGGGAACCTTATTATTTCCCCTCCCTTGATGGGAGGGGATTAAGGGGAGGGTGGGGGTGTTTTGAATTTTGTTTTTTGAACATTTGTAATTGTTTAGAATTTAGATATTAGAATTTAGTGTTTCTATATAGATACTCCAATCTTTTCTATTATCTCCTCATACCTCTTGCCAGTTGCCTTAAAAGTAAAGCTCCTTTTATCTCCTCCTGAATTCTCAAGATACACTGAGAGACTTTCTTCAGGCAGCAATCCCTCTGCCTTTTCCGCCCATTCAATGACTGTTACAGCTTCGCCTTTTAAATATTCTGACAAGCCGATATCTTCTATCTCATCAATATTATTCAGCCTGTATAAGTCAATATGATAAAGTGGCAATGCGCCCTTGTATTCGTTCACAAGAACAAATGTCGGGCTTGTAATAAAAGCCTTTGCTACATTCATGCCTTTTGCAATCCCTTGCGTAAAGCATGTCTTGCCTGCCCCAAGCTCTCCATGAAGGCAGATAATATCGCCCGCCTTTAGCAGCCCCCCTAATTTTTCTCCGAGTTTTTTAGTCTCGTCAGGGCCATTGGTTGTAATAGTCCACACTTCCCCTCCTTTGTAAGGAGGGGCGAGGGGAGGTAGAGAATCTACCTCTTCTACCCCTCCTAACCTCCCCTTACAAAGGGGAGGAGTGTTTGTTACATCCCCTTTGCTATAGCCTTGACAATATCTGCCTTGCCAACAATGCCTAACAACTTATCGCCCTTCACTACAGGAAGGTGATGCATCCCCTTTTCTGACATTATTGTTGCAATCTCCTCCAAAGAGGCATCCTCTTTTATTGTCACTACATTCCTTGTGCATATATCGCCGACCTTTATGCCTGCCATCTTCTTAATATCCTCTTCAAGATGTTTTGGGTTTTCAAGATAAATGAACGAGTCAAAGAGGTTTATTATAGTCGGTATATGGAGCCTCTTCTTCTGGCTTATCAGGTCATCCTCTGTTACTATACCTATAAGCTTCCCATTATCATCAAGAACAGGAACCCCGCTTATCTTATGATTAATCAATATGCGCGCAAGCCTTTCTATGGTCATCTCTGGTGTTACTGTGTAAACATTCTTTGTCATTATGTCTTTTGCAGTCGGCATTGTATCCTCCTCGGTTTGAACCGTTTAAACAGTTTTTATCGCCTCCGGTATCTTCTCAATCATATCCCCTGCAATCAGGCCTGCCTCGCCTTTTTCCTTTGCTGCAATATCCCCTGCAAGGCCGTGCAAATGAACACCTGCAATTGCAGCATTGATCGGCGAAACCTTCTGGCATATCAAACCAGCGATCATTCCTGTTAATACATCGCCTGTGCCGCCTGATGCCATGCCCGGATTTCCTGTATTGTTTATATATACATTCCCCTCTGATTCAGCTATTACAGTATTTGCGCCTTTCAAGGCAACTATTATATTATATTGCTGTGATATCTTTCTTGCAATAGCAATCCTGCCTCTGTTTATCTCGTCTGCGGTAATGTTAATCAGCCTTGACAGCTCGCCGGGGTGAGGCGTGATAATAACCTGCGCCTTTGTATTTTTCAATATATCTGCATGGCCTGCTATGGAATTTATAGCGTCTGCATCAATAACTATTGGTATCCTGATTTCTCTTATCAATTCCCTTATGAGCTGTGCGGTCTCCTTGTTCTGTGAAAGGCCGGGGCCAATGGCAATAGCATCTGCCTTTTTAAGAAAATTTAAAATCTTATTTTTTGCAGCCGGGCTTATTGTCTGTTCATTTGTCTGTGGAAGAGGGAGTGTCATCGCCTCTGTTATCTTTGTCTCAAATATATGGTTAAGCCCTTCAGGGACGCCGAGTGTTACAAGCCCTGTGCCGATTCTTAATGCAGATAGGCCTGTCATAACAGCAGCGCCTGTTAACCCGGGAGAACCTGCTAATATGAACAGATGGCCGAATTCCCCCTTATGCGCATCAGGTCTTCTTTTTGGAAGAATTTCTGAAACAGCATCCTTTGTAATAAGATGCGTCTTTATGCTGCTCTCATTGACAAGGCCTTTTGGTATGCTTATATCCGCTATTTTCAAGGAGCCTGAATATTCAGCCCCAGGATATGCAAGATGCCCGATCTTTGGAAGGCAGAATGTTACAGTCAAATCCGCCCTTACTGCACAGCCTTTAATCTGGCCGTTGTCTGAATCAATGCCAGAAGGGATGTCTACAGCTATCACAGGTTTTTTAGACTTGTTGATTAAATTTATTGCCTTTGCATAAATGCCTGATATATCCTTTTTCAGTCCTGTGCCAAAGATTGCATCTATTATTATGTCTGCCTTCTTAAGACCCGCCTGAATATTTGAGGCAGATGTGTAAACAGGCATGTTCATCTTTTTTATTATCTCATGATTTGTCTTTGAATCTTTTGAAATCTCTTTTGCAGATGATAAAAGATAAACAGTGACATAAGCGCCCTTATTTGATAAATGCCTTGCGATTACAAGGCCATCGCCGCCGTTATTTCCTTTTCCGCATACAACTGCTATATTTTTATCTTTAAGATTGCCATAGCGCTCTTCCATATATCTTACGCTCTGCACCCCTGCGTTCTCCATCAGGATAAGGCTTGAGACGCCGAATCTTGTTTGCGCAGCCTTATCCAATTGTTTTATTTCTTCTGAGGTGGCAATCTTTATCATATCAGCACTGCCTGCGCAATTGCGTATTCAGTATCGTGTGAAAGGCTGATCATTATATCCTTTACCCCGTAAAGATCTATCATGTCCTTTACCCTGCCTTGAACTACAACAAGCGGCCTCCCTTTTTCATTGTTTATTATCTCTATATCTGTCCACTTTATGCCGCCGCTCCAGCCTGTTCCTATTGCCTTTAATATTGCCTCTTTTGCAGCAAGCCTTACCGCAAAATGCTGATACGGATTGCTCTGGCGGTATGAATATTCCTGCTCTTTTTTTGTAAAGACCCTGTCAACAAAATGTTCATGCCATCTTGTTACAGCGCGCTCAATGCGGTTGATTTTTACCAAATCTATTCCAATGCCGAATATCATAAATTATTTTACCAGCTCCTTCATCTCCCTTACAGCCCTTTCCATCCCAACAAGCACTGCCTTTGATACAATGCTGTGGCCTATATTAAACTCCTCTATCTCTCTTAACTGTGCAAGCCTTTTCACATTCTGATAATTCAGGCCGTGGCCTGCGTTTATCCCAAGACCGAGCTTCTGGCTAATCTTGCAGGTATTCACAATCTTTTCAAATTCTGCATCCTGATCGCTCTGGAGCTTCGCATTTGCATATCTTCCTGTATGTATCTCAATAAAATCTGTATTTATCTTATGCGCTGCCTTTATCTGCTCCATATCAGGGTCAATAAAAAGGCTCACCTTTATGCCTCCGTCGTGAAGGAGAAGGATAATCGCCTTCAGATGGTCTTTATTCAGCGCAACCTCAAGCCCTCCTTCTGTTGTAAGCTCCTGCCTCTTCTCAGGCACAATAGTCGCCACATCAGGCTTTATATCCAAGGCAATCTTTACCATATCCTGTGTTGCAGCCATCTCTAAGTTGAGTTTTGTCTTTACAATATCTTTTAATAATCTTAAATCCCGCTCCTGTATATGCCTTCTGTCTTCTCTTAGATGGGCGATTATTCCGTCCGCTCCAGCGAGCTCCGCTAATACAGCAGCATGGATAGGGTCAGGTTCTATACCCTTTCGCGCCTCTCTTAATGTTGCAATATGGTCAATATTAACAGCAAGCCTTGCCAAATCTTATCCCTCCTCTTTAGAAAATGAATAATGTTTAAAAATATAATATCAAGGATATCAAATATTAGTGATTTATACAAGTGGATTTAGGGGTTAAATCACGAGGCTGCGGTCAACTGTTTTTCCTTGCAGATGCATGCATCCTTTTAAGTTTCAATTCTCTGTATGTACGCACTATCCTTAGCGTCAGATAGTAGCCAATTACTCCAAATATAATATTAAGGATGAGATTTCCAAGAAGATATGGCAGACCGATGCTTTTGGTCAACTGAACTATCTTTGAGATTAATATGGACCAGTCATTGGTTAATAATGTTGTTATGTCAATCTCATGGTCGCCGATTGTTTTGAATTCCTTTATTGCCTTATTTCCGTTGCTTCCGAGGATAACCGCTCCTATTGTATAGCTTCCGACCCAGACAAATGACGCTATCCATGGATTCCCAACCATAATAAGGCCTATAATGCCTGAGAATTTATTTACGCGAAAAAGGTATGCAAAAAGAATTGTAAGGGGAATGCCGAGGCCAAAGGTCGGCGTTATGCCGACGACTATGCCGATTACCACGCCCCACGCAATATTCTCAGGCGTATCATTGAGCCTGATTAACTTGAAATGGTGCAGCTTAAACCAGCGCTTGATTCCTTCAATATAATTATGGCTTTTAGTTCTCTTTCTTTTCACCCAAATCTCCCGAAAACATAGCGAGTATACCACTTTTCTGTCTGGAAATCTACCATATAAGGCAGGGAGGAGGATGCGGATTTCTAATGGGGTTTACTGCAATCTTATGTCTGTTTTTATTTCTTTATTTTCTTTGCCATACCTTAGCATCAGATGCCCTGAATCATTAACAAAAAATGTGATATTAATCTCATCCCTTAGCGGCTCATCAAAAGATAGGGCTATTATGCTGAAACCTTTTAGGTTTATATCCTTTGCTGGTTTAATCACCTGTTTTATAATCTCTGTTTCTCCCTCCTTCTCCCATCTTCGGACAATGCAGCTTTCTGGCGCTTCAAATAGCTCAATATAAATATCCCTCTGCTCGCCCAATGTCATTGCAGGGGTTATTTTAAAGGTCTTTTCAAATGGAAATGGCTCCCCCTTCTCAAATATAATCTCATAGGCGTAAGGATTCTCTTTATGTTTTGTTGTATAACGAATGGCATAACCAAGGCCAAGGTGCCTGTCAATTACATTCCTCATCCCATATAATGAAGCCCCCATTGCTACTGCTGAAAATGGACTGTGATTATATATTGCATTCTTCTGATGAAGTTCGGGAAAGATGGCTTCAATCTTTTCCTTAAATGATGGAATCAGGGAAGAGCCTCCTGTTAATAGAACTGCCTCAATCTTTTCTTTTGTTACGCCGATCTTCTTTGCCCTATGTAAAACATACAGAACAGCGCGGTCTACTGTTTTATAAAAATCATGCTTAGCCAATATCTCCTCAAAATCATCTATGCTGACCCTGCAGACCTCAGCGCCATTCCATTGAAATGAAGACTCCCTGCTGTTTGTTAAAGCTATCTTTATCTCTTCTGCCTTGTTGATTAGCTCCATTGAGAGGCTTTCATTGTCCATTCCTATTTTTTCAGACAGATATTCTGCAAGCCAGATATCAATATCGCGGCCGCCCAGCATCTTGGACCTGTCAGGCTTTGCTATTACATGGACATCATTTAAATTAAGCCTAAGCATCATCACATCAAGCGTGTTGCCGCCAAAATCAATTACCATGACAATCCTGTCCCTCTCTTCTGCCACCTGATAGCCAATGGCTGCTGCAAGAGGCTCCTCAAGAAATTCTATTTCTGCCCCTCTCATTATCCATTGCATAATCTCTTTCAGATTCCTCTTGTAATCAGGAAAGCCGACTGGAACAGTAACATATATTCTGTCTGCTGCAATATTTGAAAATATTGAAAACCATCCGGGGTTTTCAATCTCCTTTTTAAGATGCTGATAGAGGATATTAAGGTACCTCTCCATGTATTCTCTGCCTTCTGGTCTTCCTTCTAAGAGCATCTTCTTGAAATCAGTAACAGGGCTGGGAATAACTGCTTCGGTTCCAATGGTATTTGACTTATTATCAAGAAGAGTCGGGATAATAGTGACATCGCCGTACTGCCTTGAGATCGCTTCTAATGAAATAAATTCCGGCTGACTGTCCCGGCGCCTTTTCATAATTACCGTATTTGTTGCGCCAATATCTATTGACAGGCACTCCTTTGCCGATGATGACTGTTTTTTTTCAGGATAATGCGCATCAGAGGCATGGAAAACCTCTTTTACGAACAGAGGCCTCTCTATCTCTTTTCCATGATAGGTGTTTTGAAGTCCTTCAAGCCGGTCAACTATCTTTTTACTGGCAAGCCTCAGCTCCTTTGGCTGAACCCATACATGAGTATAAGGCTTCAGGATCTCAATAAACCGAATATCACTTAATAGCAAACCAAATCTTTCAAGCTCCTTTGCGAGCATAAAAGCATATCTTGCCTTAGTATATTTTTCCTTTTTGGAGTCATTAATTCCCTTTTCCTCAGCAACAAGTATATAGTCAATAATCTCAGTTGCATTTATGCCTTTAAACATCATCTTCATTGAAAAGAGGCTGAGGATGTCTTTTAATATCTGCTGAAGAATGGGGAAAAACTCCGAGGCTATCGGGATATCATTTAGTATGTCAATTAAGTTATATGTTTTAATAAGAGGGTCAATTATATCAGCTGCAGCCTTAAACGCCTTCTCCAGCGCCTTAAGAAGCAGCGCCTGAAACTCAGGCGTCTTTGGGAGTTCATTTGCTATATAGATAAGGGCATATTTTCTATAGGACGGCTCTACAATAACATCTGTCGCAGCAATCGCCGTTTCTATTGCATCTTTATATAATTTAAGAAACTCCCCTGTTTTAGGGAGCATCATTGCTGCACCGAGCAGGGTATATTGCCTGTAGAATGAGTAATCACTGCTCTTTGGAAGCTCCTTTGCAATGCCTTCAAGATATTCGCTGCTGTAAGGAGCATTATCAGGGGCTTCCCTTAAATTCATGGCAAGCCTCATTGCCCTGAGCCGTAGGGGATTAGCCTCTGCTGACCCAGACAGTTCATTGGCTATGCAGAGAAGGGCATGTATCCTGTGCTGCTTATCAGGGATTGCATCTGCTGCGTCAATGGCCTCATTTATTGCCTCTATGTAAAGAGCCTGAAATTCAGATGTCTTAGGAAACCTGGCCGCAATATTTAAAAAAGAATCCTTTCTGTTTTTTGGCTCTTTAATATCTCTTATTGTATTAATAGCCTCCTTTACAGAGTTCAGCTTCTTCTCAATAGAATCTGAGCTGTCAATCTTCTCCATGCACTCTTTTATGCTAATCATCATCATTCCTGCTTGATGGCAATCCTGTTGAATCCTGTTTCTCTAATTATGCCATCCTTTCCAATGATAATCTCTGCCTTTGCAGGCATATAAAAATCCTTCTGCATGTATCTGCTGGTAAAAAAATAAAATCTCTGATTTGTTGAGCCTCTTGCGAGGAGTGTATTTTCTTTTTTTGACTCTTCGTATCTTCCATCTATCAGCACATCTACAAACTCAAAACATGATCTGCAATCTATGTCTTTTTTCAGATTATTGTATTCAAACCCGGTATATACAACAGTTGTAAGATTATAGCTATATCTTGCTGTCTTTAAAAGAGTGTAAAGGCCTTTAACCTGCAAAAACGGCTCCCCGCCGCTTACTGTTATGCCTTCAGCACCCTGCCTGAGATGCCTTTTAAAGATATCTTCTGGTGTGTATATATCTGTTTTATCAAAGGAGTGGGTGTCAGGATTAAAACAACACGGGCAATTATGATTACAGCCCTGAAAAAAGATTACCATCCTGCTGCCAGGGCCGTTAACCCTTGAGGATGGTATTATTGAGTGGATATTAATTACACTACTCATCTGCCTTTATCTTAATTCTCTCTTCTGCCTCGGCCCCAAGATCATCCTTTGCATCAAACTTTTCAATCCTGCCGAGCAGCCTTGTCAGATGATTTGCCACATCCTTACAGTCATTAAACACAGAGGAGTCTATCTCCACCTTGCCGTCTGAGGTGATTTTTATTTTTATTTTTTTGTCCATAGATTATCCTGCCTATCACCCCTTTAAATGTATTATTATCTCCCCTGCCTCCTCGCTCTCTTTTGCAATTTCAAAATCAAGCGGCAGGTTGTCCTTGATAGATTCATAGGCATAGAACTGTTTAAGCCTGTTTGTAAAGGCATTGGCAACCCGCGAATCTCCGGAAACCTCAAAGTTATTCCCTGCCTTCTCTTTAGTTATCGCCAGCAGATCGCCCTCCCTGTCAATCTCTATCTTTTCTTTTTTTTCGTTTATCTGATAGTTCGTAAGCTCGCCCCTTCTTTTCATCTCCTCTATAGCAGCTATAATATACTTTTTGTTCGCCAGCTCTGTTTTTATTTTAGCATAAAAAGACATTGCATCACCTTCAGTTCAATGGATTTTCATTAAAAAATCCTGCAATAGCATCGCCGTTCATAAGGACATTGTCTTCAAGTTTTTTGACAAGGCAGTTCAATAGCTCCTTATTCTTTGAGATGAACCCCTCTGTCTCTGTTTTTACATTGTCCAATATCTTCTGCACATCATCAAATATCTCCTTGCCTGATGTCAAGGCAAAATCCTGCAGGGCAATAAGGCTGGTATTCTTTATGGCCTCGCCAAAACCGTATTCAACCACCATCTTCCTTGCAATAGCAGTCGCCTCCATAAGGTCGTGCGATGCGCCGACTGTCTTTGAGTCATTGCCGCAGACTTCGTCTTCAGCAACCATCCCGCCCATTATAATCCCTATATTTTTTTCAAGGTCCCTTTTTGTAAAGAGATTCTCCATTGTCTCATCCACAGGCAGATAAGCGTCAAAATTCTTGTAATTGTCTATGCTCACAAACACAGGCGTCTTTTTAAAGTGATGCCACATCATCAAGGCATGTCCTGCCTCATGGATTGCAATAATCCTCTTTTCTGAATCACCGAGCTTCTCCACCCTCTGCATAAAGAGTGATTTGGATGCAGGCCTTGCCCTCCTGTGGCTCCAGTTTCTTAATTCATCTATCTCCTCTTTTTTCAAGGCAGAGAGGGGTGTAATATTCCTTAGCGAAGCAAGGAGGACATTCTGAGCAGCCTTCAGATTGGAAAGTCCCTCAATAACCCTCTCGGCATCCTCTGTATCTTTTCCTTCATGAAACATATTAAATGTGGCGACAATGGCATCCTTTACTGCCTGCTCAATCTCTGCGCCTGTATATCCCTGGCTGTTCTGCGCAAGCTCCTTAAGATTCAGATGATTAATATTCTGCCCCCTGTTCTCCAAGTGTATCTTGAATATCTCCTCCCTCTCGTCTGAG
>MHEL01000061.1:12199-12292 GCA_001803815.1 Nitrospirae bacterium RBG_19FT_COMBO_42_15
ACAAACACAGGCTTCTCCTTCTCCTGAAGCCAAGTAACAAATGTGCCGAAGACGCGAAGCTGAGTGCCTGAATCGCCCTGAAAGCCGCTTACT
>MHEL01000062.1:0-3103 GCA_001803815.1 Nitrospirae bacterium RBG_19FT_COMBO_42_15
AGTGCGGTGTATGAGGGCGGCGGCTTCTTTTCCCTTGACAAATGGATCAAGGCGACTGAAGCCATTCCACAGGAATCCATAACATCCCTTCTGCTGAGATTAAGGCTCAAATCTTTACCGGCATACTGCACGCGCTTTTGGTGCGGCAGCCTGAGCATCCTGATATAGGGGTATGGGCAGAGAGGATATCTCAGGCGCTGGAATCCACCGCTGATGTGAATTTGCGGATTCATAGCGGTCTAATTCTTGCTGTCTACTTTTTCTGGACAGGCAATTTTAAGAAGGCAAGCTATGTGATGAATATCTTTCGTGAGGCAGAAGGGGCAAAAGGGGCCACAGCATTGACACAGATTAATATCCTGTTGACTGAGGCTATGTATGAATGGCTTGCAGCAGCAGATGTCCGCTCCTGCCTTAATAAAGTCATGCAGGGGCTGAGTCTGGCAGAAACAACTGGTGTGCATCTGTGGGATTATCACCTGTCCTGTCATTGGTTTTCCGCTGCCCTGAGCGCAGGCGATCTTGCCTCTGCTGAAGAGATGCGCAGGAAATTGGCGCCGAAGCTCAATGTTCGCAAGATGGATATTGGTTACTATTACGCACTGACAGGCTGGTATGCCTTAATGCGCGGGGATGTTGCTTATGCGGTTAATCTGATGCCTGCCTATGACAGTATTGTCCAATCAGTTGGAATGCCCTTTGGCGAAGGATTGCTCGACCTGATTACCGCCCAGATTCTCTATCAGTCAGGCAAGAGCCATGATGCCATAAAAAATCTTAAAAGGGCGCATGAAATCGGAGCAGCCATGAAAAGCTATCTCATTCAATTTACGGCGTGGATTACAGAGGCGCAGATTGCCTTTGAGCAGCATTGCGAGGAGGATGGGAAAAAGGCATTAGCAGAGGCCTTTGCCATTGGAAAGGAGCAAGGCATCTACAATTGCTACTTCTATCTGCCAGAGGTCATGTCCAGACTCTGTGCAAGGGCTTTGGAATATAACATTGAAGCGGAATATGTTAAGAACCACATCCGCAGGCGCAGATTAAACCCGCCAATTGATGAGATTGATATTGAAAACTGGCCGTGGTCTGTCAGGCTCTATACACTCGGCAGATTTGTGATAGTAAAAGACGGCAAGCCTTTGCGGTTTACTGAAAAGGCAAAGCACATGCCGTTAAAATTGCTCAAGGCAATAATTGCCCTTGGCGGCAGGGATATTGGCGCAGAGGCAATAATTGACATATTGTGGCCTGATGCAGACGGCGACACCGGTCTGCGCAGCCTGAATACCACGCTTCACCGCCTCCGCAGGCTGCTTGGCAATGACATGGCCATCACGCTTGAGGACAATCGTTTGGCTGTTGATGTGCGCCATGTATGGGTAGATGTATTTGCCTTTCAGCGGTTTTTGGGAAAGATTGAGAAGCTGCTTAAAGACAGAGAGGCAGAAGTAGGGGTTCAATATATTGAACCCCTACCTGATACAATTAAATTGCTTATGGAAAGAATTATAGCAATGTATCAGGGGCCATTCCTGCGGGACATTGCAGAGCAATGGGCTATTTCATCAAAAGAACGGCTAAAGAACAGATATCTGAATATCCTCACTGAGATGGCGCAGCGTTTTGAACAATCCAAAGATTGGCAAAAGGCTATTCAGTGCTGTGAAAAATGTATTGAGATTGACAGCATTTCAGAGGAGAATTACAGGCGGCTGATGGGCTTCTATAACAAGCTTGGCCGCAAGGCAGAAGGCATTGCTGTTTACAAACGCTGTAAGGAAGCCCTTAACCTTCATCTCGGCATCTCCCCATCACAGGAGACAGAAGCCATTCATAAAAGCCTGCGCTCGTAATCAATTAACCCGAAAAATGCATTACGATGGTTATATAATTTAGAAAAATCCTACTCCAGAGACAGCACCAGCCTTTTATTAAGCGCCCGTGCTATCTTGTTTAAGAAATCTAATGACGGCAGCCTATTATCTGTAGGGTTTTCAAGTCTTGATATTACCTGCTGTCTTGTTCCGACTTCTCTTGCCAATTCTGTCTGAGTAAGGTGGTTAGCTTTTCTCAATACTGCTACTTTCTGGGCAATCTTCCTTTTTGCTTCTGCTCTATCAAAGTATATCTTAAATTCATTATTCTTTAAATGCTTTTCAATGTGTCTATCAATATCGGTTTTCATTTTCTCTATCCTCCAATAGTTGATTTAGTCTTTGTCTTGCAACCTGTATCTCCCTTATTGGCGCTTTCTGGCTCTTTTTTAAATAGGCATGCAATAGAACCATTTTATTGCCTTTCAGCACAGCATAAAATATCCTGTGCTGGTTACCGTGTGTGCGTATCTTTAATTCCCAGAGTTTGCCTTCAATATGTCTAAACTCAACACCTACAGCATCAGTGCCGTTTTCCTGTATACCTTTTAAGATAGATAATAGCTCCGCCCTTTCTTCTTTATTGCCTATTTTATCAATATACCTTTCAACAAGAGCCTTACCCGAAGGGTTACGCCAGTAATTGATGAACAGCTTCATTGTTTTTATTTTACAACCATTTGGTTGTATTTGTCAACAAAGAAAAAGAGCTTTATCCTCTTCCCAATCAAAATATTGCGGTTGTTAAAAAATACAACTGCATTTTTAGGATTAATGATTTTTCCTGTTTTTTACACCTTTATCCAAATAATAAGCTTATATCCCATTGAAAAACAAAAGAAAACCCCCTCACCCTTCCCTCTCCACAGTTGGGAGAGGGTTAGTGTGAAGTTTTTTTTAAATCTGTAACATATCTGTAAGAGCGCCTGTGTTATTGTGCGACTGTAACCCCACCCTTTCTCCCCTTAAATTAAGGGGAGGAGTGAGGAGGGTATAAAAGGAGATGTTAATGGAGAGCTTCATACTCCGCATCTATCGCCGGGATAAAAATGAACTGAATAATATTATCGGTACTATTGAAGATGTTGATGTTGGAGGCGCAAGGCCGTTTCATAATGCAGAGGAAATCGCAGGCATGCTTACAGGCGAAGGCAAAAGCCGTAAAAATAAGATTGGGAGGGAAAAACGCAGGATAGACCGCCTCAATCTAAAACTTACTGCAAGGA
>MHEL01000062.1:3296-3447 GCA_001803815.1 Nitrospirae bacterium RBG_19FT_COMBO_42_15
ATTTATTTAATAGGGGTCAGAAAGGAGGGTGGTGAGGAGAAAAACATGAAACGGAGAATGGGGGAAACGGAGAAAGAGGGAAAAAGGGAGCAGCCGGAGAGCCTGCCCTGAACTTGATTCAGGGTTTTAGCCTGCGAAATGTAGGTGCGAG
>MHEL01000062.1:3493-5091 GCA_001803815.1 Nitrospirae bacterium RBG_19FT_COMBO_42_15
ACAAAACAAAATATTGTATCTATTGCTTATTATCTTTACCATTGCTATAACAGCTTCATGCGGCGGCGGCGATGAGCCTGATACGAGCGGTAGTGCCGCAATACCCGCAATACCACAGGGGCACATACTTGACGCCAATACTGTGGCATTGTGGCGTCTAAATGAAGTCTCGGCTTCTTCTGACGCAGTTGATGGGACTGGCAGTTACAATCTCGCTCAATTTGGCAGCCCGGATATCATCTCTGGCAAAATTGGCAACGGCCGTCTGCTGGACGGGTCCACCAAGTTTTTCCAGAGGCTTGGAGACGCCAATCTCGGAGCAGCCCTCAATGGCGATTGGACTTACGAGGGTTGGGTATACCTTGATCCATCATTTAGTAATCCTGGCATTCTCTTTATCTACAATGGTCTTGCTTTTTCATTTATTCAGTCCGACACCGTTCTTGCCCAAGTCAGTGTTACGTCGAACAGGAAGATTGGTTGGTATCAATGGCAGAACACCGGCGCTTATACCGAGGGTCTTTCCAATGCCACCCTTCAGACCGGGCAGTTCTACCATATCGCTGTTTCAAGAACTGCGATGGGCGGCAACCTCTACACCTACCGCTTGTATGTGAATGGGGTCATTGACACGACGACAACCGACGTCGCCGGCCTGGACTACGTTGTGCCAGGCGCCTCGCATTACATTGGACTGGGTAATTACACTGACATTGCCGGCTTTGAGTTTGGCAGCGCCGTACTTAACGGCCGCCTTGATGACACTCGCATCAGCAAGGTAGCCCGCAGCGCTGCAGAGATTCTCCAGTCCTACCAACGCGGGCAGTAGGGAAATTGGTGACAGGTTCATATTTTAGTTGGTAGGGTGGTGGGCTCTGCCCACCATTATAACAATCACAGGGCGGGCAATCCCCGCCCTGTTTGTTTACTCCAAAATTCACTCCTTGAAATTCCTTTTATAATGACAAATAAGCAGATTTTTGCTATTATACAAATGGTCTTTATGTGAAGAGGAGGCTCATGCTAATTATAAGGGAGAATCTTTCTTGGCCGCAATCCACACTATTAGAGAAAAGCTGATTGGGCAGGAATATGAGTTTACTATTCCGCATTTCTTTGAAGAAATGGCTAATGATGATTTGATTTTTGCAGATATTGAGAAAGCTGTTTTAAATGGACGAATACAGCGTAAGTTTACAAGAGATCCAAGAGGTACGCGATATGAAATTATAGGAAGGTCATTAGATGGAAGATAAATTGCTGTCATTTGCAGAATCAAAAGCACAGGAAAACTATTATTTATTACAACATATGCTTTGTAGGAGGATTGGATGAAGAAAAAGAAATATAAATATGGTGAGTGTGAAATATGCAACACCCCTATGAAGGAAGGGCGCATAAGCCAGGATTTCTGGATTAGAGGAAAGCTTATTGTTATAAAAGGTGTGCCTGCTGGGGTATGCCCTCGGTGCGGGGAAAAGGTTGTTAAAGCAGATGTGGGGTTGTGGATAGCAAAAGTAATAGAAGATTCTGACAGAATCTCAAAAGCTCCGAAAATTGCTGTTCCAACAATTAAATTTAATGAAAAAGAAGTTGCG
>MHEL01000063.1:0-147 GCA_001803815.1 Nitrospirae bacterium RBG_19FT_COMBO_42_15
CAAAAAAGTCTATTATGTCAAGGCAAAAAATGAAAAATGATTGATAAAATGAGGGGTTATGCTATAGCATATGATTATGATGATAAGAAGAACAATATCATTTATATTTTCTTTCTTTTCATTGCCCCATAACAATTAATAAAAACG
>MHEL01000063.1:365-5184 GCA_001803815.1 Nitrospirae bacterium RBG_19FT_COMBO_42_15
CCTTTAATCAGCGCATTGTATGACTTTCTGTCCTGCGCCTTTTTAAAGGATTCAGTTGCATCTAATATCTGCTGGATGGTCTTGAGATATGAATTAATCTGCTGCTCAAATTCAACTGCATTATCCAATCCTATTTTAACTGCAATTAATGTTGCGTCAGGAGATTCTTTTTTAATTTCATTAAAGATACGGGAGTTATCCTGAACCTTAGCCATGAAATCAATTATTGCAGGCATATTATCCTTAATTAACCCAAGATTAAAAATAATTTTTTTTGAGGTTTCTATGTCGCCATATATCAACTCTACCTTCGGCATCTCGTTGTTTATAATATCTGCAGTTCTGTGTATCTTGTTCATTTTGCCTATATATAAAGAATAAAAGAACCAGAGAGAGACTGATAATATCAAAATGACGAATATTAAGATAAAGAGATGCTGTGTCCATTTTTTATTTTCAATTTCATCATGAATCTTAATATTTAATCTCGGCTGTTCAAATTCTGTAGAGGTATCGCTATTTATAATCTCATCGCCTTTGTCAATTAAAAATAGAAGGGAGGAGTCGCCAATGGTTATCTCATCACCTGTTTCTAATCTCTTTGATTTAACCCTCTCCTTGTTTATAAAAGTCCCGTTTGTGCTGTTAAGGTCAACAATCCACCAGCCGTCACTGTCTTTTTCAAGCCGTGCATGAATCCTTGATGCCTTATTATTATCAGCAAGGCTTATATCGCAGGAAGACGCCCTTCCAATCTCGTGGACAATGCCTTTCAATGGAAAGGTCTTATCCTTTTCACCCTTTATCTTTTCTATCAATTTATACATAATATTGCTCTAAAGTATTAATTTGTTCTCAAGATTGTCATTCCTGCGAAAGCAGGAATCCAGAACTTATTGATTTTATAAAGACTGGATTCCCGCTAAAGACATGCGGGAATGACACTTACTGCTATTTTAGGTTTTTTCAACAGGTTGCTAAGCTCTAACCTTTACCTTCCACTCTGTGAACCATGGCGCCAAGAAATTTATTTAAAACATTTTTTCTTGGAAGAAAAGGAACTATCGGGCTGCGCCTGACGCCAATCTTATTCAATTCTTCTATTATCCCTTTATGGTTTTTGTCTATTTTTAATCCGCTGTTAAATGCATTGACTGCCTTACGCTTATGTCCTCCTGCAAGATAAACCTTGCCAAGATTTAGATAGTAAGCAGAGTTATAAAATTCCTTTTTCACGGCCATTTCACAAAGCGCTGCGCCATCTCTATATCTCTTCTCAGCCAGTGCAGTGGCAAGCCCAAGATATGAAAGATAATCTGGCGGCATATTATCAAAATCATAGCCGGCCTTCTCAATCGCTGCCTTAATAACATTTAAGGCATCCCAGTATTTTTCCTGCTTAAGGAATTTTATTCCTGATGCCAATAACTCCTGCGGCTTAAGATTCTCCATTTAATTTATCTCCTTTCTAAGATTGGATTTATCTTAACATTATTATCATCTAACTTATAAATTACGCTGCTCATGCCTTCTTTGTTAACCCTTACCATTCTTCCTTCAACCTTTAGCCTTCCATCTGCAAATAGCTGGACAGCAATTGGGTATATTTTATGCTCATATTTTAATATCCGTTCTGAAAGGCTGTCAACAGTATCATTATCCATCACAGGAACGACTGCCTGTATTATAATTGGCCCTTCATCCATTCCCTCTTCAACAAAATGGACTGTACAGCCTGAAAATCTCACGCCATGCTCAAGCGCCTGTTTTTGCGCATCCAGTCCCGGAAAAGATGGGAGCAGAGATGGATGGATATTCATTATCCTGTTTCTGAACGGCTCTATTAAAGCAGATGTAACAATCCTCATAAAACCTGCAAGCAGAACCAAATCAACCTTATGCTTGTTTAATTCTTCTACAACCTTTTCATCAAAGTCCTCTCTTTTTTTATAATCCTTTGGACTAAGAAAGAGTGCGGGGATATCATTCTCTTTTGCCCTGACAAGGCCGTATGCATCCTTCTTGTCGCTGATTACAATTGCAATCTCTGCATCTATCTCGCCCTTTTTAGATGTATCAATTATTGATTGTAGATTAGAGCCCCTGCCGGAGATCAAGACGCCTAATCTTATTTTCTTAGACATACACTACCCTGTTTTCTCCCTCTGTTATCTCGCCGATTAAATAAACCTTTTCGCCGAGTCCCTCTGCCTTAGCCTTTATTTTATCAACTTCTTTATCTGGCACAACAAGTATCATCCCTATCCCCATATTAAAATCCCTGCGCATCTCATCATCGTCTATATTGCCGTTCTTCTGGATATATTTAAATACCGGCAGGAGATCCCAGCTTTCCAGCTTTATCTTTGCCTGACATCCTTCTGACAATACACGAGGGAGATTTTCTGTAATCCCTCCGCCAGTGATATGCGCTATGCCTTTTATATCAAATCCCTTCATAAGCTCAAGGATAGTTTTTACATAAATCCTTGTGGGCTTCAAAAGCTCCTCGCCGACTGTGCAGCCAAATTCATTAACATTAGAATCTATTTTTAATTTCAAATGCTCAAAAAAGACCTTTCTTGCCAAAGAATAGCCATTGCTATGAAGGCCTGTTGATGCAAGGCCAATAATTTTATCTCCATGAATAATCCTTGAGCCGTCTATCAGTTTCTCTCTGTCAACAACACCAACAGCAAAGCCTGCAATATCGTACTCGCCTTCAGGATAAAATGAAGGCATCTCTGCTGTCTCGCCGCCGACTAAGGCGCAGCCTGCCTGCCTGCACCCATCAGCAATCCCTTTTATAACATCCCTCGCCTTTTCTACATGCAGTTTGCCTGTTGCAAAGTAGTCAAGGAAAAAAAGCGGCTCTGCGCCCTGAACAACCACGTCATTAACAGACATAGCAACCAAATCAATGCCGACAGTATCATGTTTATCCATCATAAAGGCAATCTTTAACTTTGTGCCAACGCCGTCTGTTCCTGAAACGAGTATGGGGTCTTTATACTTTTTCGGGTCAAAACGAAACAGCCCGCCAAAACCGCCTATGTCCCCCGCCACCTCTTTTCTGAAGGTGCTGCGGACAAGCGGCTTTATCATTTCCACTAACCTGTCGCCGGCATCAATATCCACCCCAGCAGACTTATAATCCAGCTTTGCCATAAAAATCTCCTTCCTGTGATTTTAGATTATATTAGATATGGAGAGGAAGGTCAATAATATCATTCTAAAATTCCTCATTTACTTGACATTCATCACAAGATTAATTATGTTTAATTATAATGAACATCCAGAAAACACCATTATGGTCATGGCTTGGACAGAGGATTTCAGCTATTATTATAGCTGTTTTACTGCCAATCCATATAATTGCCGTCCCCTTTTCAGATAAAAAGATAAGTTTCTCCTTTGTCTCAGAAAGGCTCTCTCATGCAGAGTGGCTGATAATTGATATTCTTCTTTTAACAGCCTGCATATATCACGGCTTAAACGGCTTATACTCAATAACAATTGATTTTAATCCTGATAAAAGGATTTCAAAATGGATTCTCTTTTTCCTCTATCTCTTTGGCATTATGTTAATTATATATGGGATTCTTGTCCTCTGGAGGTTTATAAGATGATATATCTGAGAGACTTTATATTAAACAAACACCCCGGCCAGACAGCCTTTGGCCTGCACAGGATAAGCGGGATAATTCTAATATTCTATCTCCTTTTGCATATTATACTGCACAGCACAGCGCTTATATTTGGCAATGATGCATACAACAATCTTGCAAAGAGGATGGATAACCCATTGGCGCACCTTTTGGAGCTTTCCATAATAGTAATTGCATCCTTTCATTTATTAAATGGGCTAAGACTAATCCTGATAGACTTTTTTCTCCTCACAAGATTCCAAAAAGGACTTTTTTTTGCTGTAAAGTTTGCAACTGCCTTTATTGGAATATATAGCTTGTCAATCTATTTTGAGAGGCTCTTTTAATGTATGAATTTGATGCAATAATCATCGGCGCCGGACTTGCAGGGCTTCGTGCTGCGTATGAACTTGCTAATAACAAGATAAAGACAGCCGTCATATCAAAGGTCTATCCCCTGCGGTCACACTCCATTTCAGCACAGGGCGGAGTGAATGCGCCTCTTAATAATATTGAAAGAGAGATATCAGATGACTGGGAGAAACATTCGCAGGATACCATAAAGGGCAGCGACTATCTTGGCGATCAGGATGCGATTATAAAGATGTGCAAAGATGCGCCAAACAGAATCTACGAGATTGAGCATTGGGGCTGTCCTTTCAGCAGAACAGATGACGGAAGGATTAGCCAACGACCCTTTGGCGGACAAGGCTTTCCACGGACAGCTTATGCAGCAGACAGGACAGGCCATGCCATGCTGCATACGCTCTTTGAGCAGATAATCAGGCTCAATGAACAGAATAATTGTTTAACCTTTTTTGACGAGTGGTTTGTAACAAGGCTGATTATAGAAGATAATTCTATAAGAGGCATTATTGCCCTTGATTTAAAAACAGGGGATTTAGAGGCCTTTAAAACAGATGCAGTAATAATAGCAACAGGAGGCGCTGGAAGAATCTATGGAAAATCAACAAATGCCTTAATCAATACAGGAACAGGCATGGCAATTGCCTACTGGGCTGGCGCGGATTTAAAAGATATGGAGTTTATACAGTTTCATCCTACAACCCTCTACGGCACAAATATATTAGTTACTGAAGGCGCAAGGGGTGAAGGCGCATATTTATTGAATAGTCATGGAGAGAGATTCCTATCAAACTATGAAGATTCAA
>MHEL01000064.1:0-301 GCA_001803815.1 Nitrospirae bacterium RBG_19FT_COMBO_42_15
AAATTTTGTGCGGGACTCTTCAATACACAATGGAATAATTGCTGAGGCATCCCAGAAGATCATCTACCCTCCTCACGCTCCTTCAAAAGACTTTGGAGGGCAAGCCCTTTTTTGTCTTTTGGCCGCGGCATATCCCAAAATTCCCTTGACAGCTTGCCTTTGCCAATAGAGACTAACCCTGCCCTTTCAAGCTCCCGAAGATGAGGCGGCAGCTTTAGTTCGCCCGTCTTTACAGGCACTATTTTGGCAACAGGCCTGCCTCTATCTGTAACAAGCACCTCCTCCCCTGCCTTTACCTTTG
>MHEL01000064.1:311-2850 GCA_001803815.1 Nitrospirae bacterium RBG_19FT_COMBO_42_15
CTTTCAATTTGGAAACCGCTGCGGTTTTCATAACATGTCCTCCGTATCTTAATACTTATGACTATTATAGTCTTTTCAACAAGACCTGTCAAGATACTTAGCATTGCCATGATTTCTTTATATAAGCCTGTTTTCCCGCCAACATTTTTATCAATCTCTCTCTATTTTCCATAATCGCCAACCCACCTGATAAATTTAATCCTGTCTTTTAATGCATTAAAAAACCTCTTATCGGTTGTATATATTATACAGCCTTCTTTCTCTGCCAATGACAGATAGGCGCAGTCATAAACCGACCTGTTATAAATCCGCGCAAGCCTAAATATTCATGTTGTCAAGACCAAAGCTTTGAGTAGAAAAACGGACATTTTATAACTGATATGCACTATAGTGGAATTTTCAAATAATCCCTTGACTCAAATGACTAAAATTGATAAAATACAGTCAATTTAGTGACTATATTTTAAATTATGTATATTCATCAAAGACAATTAGAAAATTTAGAAAGGCTGCTTTCTCCTAACAAGGCAGTTATTATTTACGGCCCCCGCAGATGCGGAAAGACCACCCTGCTTAATAAATTTCTGGAAAAGACAAAAGAAAAATATCTGTTAGTCAGCGGGGAGGATATAACCGTTCAGAGATATCTTGGCAGCCAATCAATCCCAAAACTTAAAAGTTTTGTCGGGCAAAATACACTATTGGCAGTTGATGAGGCTCAGAAGATAAAAGGCATTGGCTTAAATTTAAAATTAATCATTGACCATGTCAAAGGAGTAAAAGTTATTGCTACTGGTTCTTCTTCCTTCGACCTTGCTCAACATATTGGCGAGCCATTAACGGGCAGAAAATATACATTGAGGCTCTTTCCCTTAGCTCAATTGGAAATAGCACGGATTGAACAGCCCTTTGAAACCGAGGCAAATTTAGAGGCCCGCCTTATCTATGGCTCTTATCCAGAGATAATCTTATCAGAAGATATCAAACAGAAGGAAAGATACCTTAAAGAGATTGTCAGCTCATATTTATATAAGGACATATTGGAATTGGAAGGATTAAGGCATTCTGATAAGATTGTGCGGCTTTTGCAGCTTCTATCCTTTCAGATCGGTCAGGTTGTCTCTTATAGCGAACTGGGCAGTCAACTGGGGATGAGCAAAAATACAGTGGAGAAATATCTTGACCTATTAGAAAAAACCTTTGTGGTTTACAAACTAACTGGTTTTAGCAGAAACCTGCGGAAAGAGATCAGTAAAAGTCCACGCTATTATTTTTACGACAACGGCATCCGTAATGCCTTAATTAACAATTTTAACCTTTTAGAGGTAAGAAACGATGTAGGAATGCTTTGGGAAAACTACATTGTTATTGAAAGGATAAAAAAACAGGAATATCTGCAAATCTCCTCCAATAATTATTTCTGGCGGACACACGACCAAAAAGAGCTTGACTGGGTGGAGGAAAAAAAGGGGATTCTCTATGGCTATGAAATAAAGTGGCGGAAAGACAAATCTAAACCGCCAAAAGACTGGCTTGAAACCTACAAAAAAGCTAAATACAAAATCCTTAATAAAGAAAACTACCTTGCCTTTATAACTTAGCAATCTTGCCTCTTTTATTTGGAGCATATACTGTGAGGAATGGCGCAATTATCTGCGCCTGTGCCTATGAAACCAACTGTTTTATATCCCTTTCCTGCTTGGGGATAAAGATAAAAAATCAAATCTGGGAGCAACGGGGGGTAGTGCAACCGCTACCCCCTTTACCCTCCCCCAATGATAGCGGGTTTTAACAATCAAAGCACCGTATCATCCTTGAACTTTCCTTTAACAGGCTTTAGCTCCTTAAACTCCGGCTTCTCCTTTGTCCCTGTGTTTAATAAAAGATAAACTCCTACCTTATCCTTATTTGAAACCAGAAGGTCTGCCTTCCCGTCATCATCCCAATCAAGGGCAATAACAGATGTTGGACCTGGAAGTTTTAGCTCCTTATTGTTTACCTGCAGCATCTGAGGCTTGCCAAATTTCGGGTTCTTGCTGTCGCCTTCATTTATAAAGATGTATACCTTGCCGTCAGATGAGCCTGACACCACATCAAATTTTCCGTCATTGTTCCAGTCAACGATAAAAGGTGCTGCACTACCAGCTACCTTAATACCTGTTATTATGCCATCAGAGGAAAATCGCGGATTCTGATCATAACCAATATTCAGATAGACAAAGACCTTGCCTGCCCCATTTCCCAGAACCAAATCCTTTTTACCGTCACCATTCCAATCAACCATTGCAGGAGAAGAATTACTGCCAGCATCAAGGTCACCATTGTTTAATTCTATTCCTTCATCAAATATTGGCTCTTTATTAGTCCCTCTATTTATAAATATAAATACCTCACCTCCACTCTGACCTACAAGGATGTCCTTTTTGCCGTCATTATTCCAGTCCACTATAAATGGGTCAGACTTTTCATTCTCTTCTATTTTAACATCGGGAATCTCATGTACACTATCAAATAAAGGTTGTTGGTTTGTGCCCTTGTT
>MHEL01000064.1:3078-3394 GCA_001803815.1 Nitrospirae bacterium RBG_19FT_COMBO_42_15
TGCAACATTCTGAATCACCTGCATCACAACATTCTTTAAGGGCATATTCATTAGATTAAATGCATCTAATGAAAAATCAGGCTTCAGGTGTATTGTATTTTTATTTATTTTGGTGAAGGAAGTATCAAAAAGCAGCTTATTTTCCTGAACTTTTCCTAAGAAGACATTTAATGACACCCTAATATGTTGAAAACCAACCGTAAAGAATCCTCTATCATAGTAAAACTGAAAATCAGCTATATCTCCGCCTATAATATAGTCCAAATTGTTCTCCTTGCCTATCATTTGAATGTTCTGCTTATTTTTATTTGATAGA
>MHEL01000064.1:3562-3741 GCA_001803815.1 Nitrospirae bacterium RBG_19FT_COMBO_42_15
TTTTATGGCTTTTCCAGTTGTCAGATGTGCTATATTTGCACTGATATTGCTACTCATCTGATATGATACTGGAATTGACCTTGAGCACCCGATTGTCATAACAGCTAATCCTGCAATTATTAATAGAACCTGCCTAAAGCAATCTATTTTTTTCATTTTAACCACCTCCGTCAGTGTCT
>MHEL01000064.1:3787-5343 GCA_001803815.1 Nitrospirae bacterium RBG_19FT_COMBO_42_15
TGTGCCTGTGTTTAGTAAAATATAAATCCCGAACGGGATTATCTTATCACGACCACCCGGATCTTTTTCGTTACCCTCTTTGTTAGAAACCAATAGGTCTGTTTTTCCATCTTCATCCCAGTCTACTGCAATAACAGATGTATTGCTTGGAAGCTTAAGCTCCTTATTATCTACCTGTAACATCTGAGCCTTGCCAAATTTTGGGTTTTTGCTATCGCCTTCATTAATAAAGATGTAAGCCCTGCCATCCCATGAGCCGCAGACTACATCAAATTTCCCATCATTATTCCAGTCAACGATAAATGGTGTTGCATTACCTGAAACTTTAATATGTGTTTCTATGCCTTTTGATGAAAATGCCGGGTCGTAATCCTCACCAATATTCAAGAAGACAAGGACACTGCCTGCCCTATTTCCCACAACCAAATCCTTTTTGCCATCGCCATTCCAGTCAACCATAGCAGGAGAAGATGAAAAGCCAACATCCAAAGCGCCATTGTTTAATTTTATTTCTTTTCCAAGTTGCAGAAATTGATTAGTCCCTTTATTAATAAAGACTGATACCTGACCATTTTTTGCACCAATAACAAAATCCTTTTTACCATCATTATTCCAATCTACTATATATGGATCTGAATCTTCCCTTATGTCAACATTAATTACTAATGGTTTACCGAATAGAGGCTCACGCTCTTTCTCTGCATTAACATAGACATACACATGACCACTGTTAGAACCGGTAATAATATACCTTTTACCAACCTTTTTCCAATCGAAAGAATTAATTACTGATGCAGCACTAATCATTTGATTTCTCTGCATTTCCAGTATTTCTTTATTAGACATATCTGTACCTTCTGTTAACAATTTCGTTTTTGAGATTTCCTTTTCGCCAACCTCTGGAGGAACTATCATAAGATGCGGCCGACCAACAAAATTACCCATTGCAATACTACCCTTTATATAATAGGTTTGTCCTGCCTCTACATAAAGTGTTATAGAGCTTTTGGCCTCTGTTTTAGCCCAAAATTCCACCTCACCAGTCCTTGACAAAAAAGGGTAGTAACCACCATTATCCAACCTCGTTGTAACAATTGAATCTACTATTACATCATACGATATAGCCCCGCCTTGATAAACCCAGGGCCTATAAATGTAAACTAAGCCCATACCAGATGGTATATTAGCAACCTTCACATAAGCCAGCCCTGTAGCATAACTGGCCAACAATAATACAACTATAAATAATAATGTAATGCTCAATAATCTCGTGGTAATCCTTTGCATAACATCCTCCTTTTTTATTCATAAAACTCTTGGCTTCTGGCGTATAGGAAAGATTTGAATGTATTTGTCATTCCTGCGTGTATCTGGCAGGAATCCAGTCCTTCGACAAGCTCAGGATGCATGGTGAGCCTGTCGAACCATGGATTCCCGCTCAAAAACGCTGCGGGAATGACGGATAAAAAAGTTCCTCTACAGCACCGTATCATCCCTGAATTTTCCTTTAAGCGGCTTCAACTCCTTAAACTCAGGCTTTTCCTTTGTGCCTGTGT
>MHEL01000065.1:0-278 GCA_001803815.1 Nitrospirae bacterium RBG_19FT_COMBO_42_15
CCTTGGGGGTTCGAGTCCCTCACCCTCCGCCACATAAAGACAACTTATGACTGCTAACTATTAACAAATAACAAAAGAATAAATGGGAATATTCAGATTTTTAGAATGGCAAGTATATAAAGATGCTAAGGAATTCTTCAAGTTGGTTTATGGTATAGTAAACAAGTTACCGAGAGGCATAAGATTTGAGATGGGAAGCCAAATAATCAGGGCTTCATTTTCTATCGTATTAAATATAGCAGAAGGTAGTGGAAAAAGTTCAGACAGAGAATTAAAAA
>MHEL01000065.1:400-8827 GCA_001803815.1 Nitrospirae bacterium RBG_19FT_COMBO_42_15
TCAAAACAATTGGGTGGCTTTAAAAAGAAATTATCCTGTTGAGTTAATAGTTATAAGTTATTAGTTGGTTTGTTGGAGAGGTGGCCGAGTTGGCTGAAGGCAGCCGCCTGCTAAGCGGCTGTGGGGGTAAAACTCCACCCAGGGTTCGAATCCCTGCCTCTCCGCCATAAATACAACTTATGACCCATAACTAATAACTAATAACAAAACGAAGTCATCACTTATAGGTTAAAGGTTATGAGTTATTATTGGTTTTGTGTTATAAGTTAACAGTTATAAGTTATTAGTTAGTTTTGTGGGAGAGATGTCCGAGTGGTTGAAGGAGCACGACTGGAAATCGTGTAGGGGGCCAAAAGCTCTCTCGAGGGTTCGAACCCCTCTCTCTCCGCCAAGAAAAATTGCGGAGCAGTTTTCACTTATAACTAATAACTTATAACGAATAACAGGCAAAAACTATAAGCTAAACAACGGAGGAATATTTTATGATGAAAAGATTAATGATATATGCAGCTATCTTAGTAATTGCCTTTGCAATTGCTGCCTGCGGCAAGAAAGAGGAGAAGAAGGCTGAGACCAAAGCTCAGATTCCGGCGCAGCAGGGGCAGGAAGGCGTCTATACGGGACACGGGGTGCCGGGTCCTGGAATGGTAATACCTGAAGGCGGCGCAGATCCGCACGGCGCGGGTTTAAAGCAGCAGGAAAAGGAATCTGTAATAGTTGTTCCTGATTCTGTAAAGGGGAAATGGCGCGGGGCAATATTGACTATTGAGGATAAGAAGGGAAATGCCAAAAAGGACTATGAGCTAAAATTAAACAGCGAATTTACAATACCTGATTCCAAGATTGTAATAAAGACAGGGGACTTTCTCCCCTCATTTACAATGGATGACAAGACATATACATCAAAGTCCAATAATTCGGATAACCCGGCTTTTCATTTAACTATAACAGAAAGTGGAAAGGTGATATTTAAGGGGTGGGTTTTCTCTAAATTTCCAACAATGCATCCCTTTATGCACAATAGATTTGGCATTACATTGAAGGAAGGGGTAAAGCAGTCGTAAGTATGTATTTATGCGCCCATAGCTCAACTGGATAGAGCAACAGACTACGAATCTGTAGGCTGGGGGTTCAAATCCCTCTGGGCGCGCCAGGAATTTGCCGATGGCAAATTTGCTTATAACATATAACCTGTAACTTGTAACTAAAACAACCTTATGGTTGAAGATGATGAAAGGTTTATGCGCCTTGCCCTGATAGAGGCAGAAAAGGCAGCTGGAGAGGGCGAGACCCCGATTGGCGCAGTGGCTGTATTAAATGGAAAGGTCATTGCCAAGGCAAGAAACAAAAGAGAAATATGGAATGACCCTACAGCACATGCTGAAATAATTGCCTTAAAAAAGGCAGCTAAGAAGCTGAACAGGTGGAGGCTTTCAGACATAACGCTGTATGTTACCTTAGAGCCCTGCGCAATGTGTGCAGGCGCAATGGTTCTTGCAAGGATTGACAGACTCGTTTTTGGTTGTACAGATCCAAAGGCAGGTTCATGTGGGACGCTTTATAATATTCTTCAGGATAAGAGACTGAATCATCAGGCGGAGATTAAAACAGGTGTTTTGGAAAAGGAATGCGGGGCGCTGCTAAAGAAATTTTTTAAGGGGTTGAGAAATAAACGTTCTTTGTAGATGTAGTTATGAGTTACAAGTTATAAGTTATAGTTAGCTGCGAAGCAGCTTTTGGAGAGATGGCCGAGCTGGCTGAAGGCGCCTGACTCGAAATCAGGTATGGGGAAACCCATCGGGGGTTCAAATCCCTCTCTCTCCGCCAGAAAAATTGCTTGGCAATTTTTACTTATAGCTAATAACTTTTAACAAAAGTCGCTAAGGTTATGAGTTATCAGTTATCAGTGGTTGCAAAGCAACCCTTTGATACCGGAGATCGGGCCTTGCGCAACAGGAGGTTACAAACCCCGTCAGGTCCGGAAGGAAGCAGCGGTAAGTAATTCAAATGTGTGCCGCAGGAAGCCTGATCTCCGATATGAGAGGAAAGGCATTAGAAACTGCAGAGTCCCCTTTCGCTAAAGCGTACAAAATCTCTGGCCAGTCTAAGGCTTGGTCGCTCGAATTTGCAAACTCGGCCTTTGGCCTCAAACAGTGCAAATTCGCCCTACGGGATGCTCCCTGCGCCAAGACTGGTTACCCAGAGATTTTGTAATGCCGCTCAAGGGCGCTCTGCAGTTTCTATACACAGAAATAATAAATGGAGTTTGTTCATGGAATATCAGGTCTCAGCAAGAAAATGGCGTCCGCAAAGATTTGACGACATAATCGGCCAGGGCCATGTGACAAGAACCCTGCAGAATGCCATTAAAAATAACCGCATTGCCCATGCCTATATCTTTTCAGGCTCAAGGGGCGTGGGAAAGACGACTACTGCCCGTATTTTGGCAAAGGCATTAAACTGCGTTAACGGCCCTACACCAGAGCCTTGCAACAATTGCAGCCCATGCAAGGAGATTACCTCCGGGATATCTACTGATGTCCTTGAGATTGACGGCGCTTCAAACACAGGCGTTGATGATGTGCGGGATCTCAGGGAGAGTGTAAAGTATTCACCCATGCACGGCAAGTACAAGGTGTATATTATTGATGAAGTGCACATGCTTTCAAACTCAGCATTTAATGCCCTTCTTAAGACACTTGAGGAGCCGCCGGCTCATACAATCTTTGTCTTTGCAACAACAGAGGTGCATAAGATACCAACAACAGTGCTTTCCCGATGCCAGCACTTTAACTTCAAGAGGCTTACACTGATAGAGATTGTTGACAGGCTCCGCCTTATTGCAGAGAAAGACTCTATTGAAATAAATGACAACGGCCTCGCTGTTATTGCAAAGGCAGCAGACGGCAGCATGAGGGATTCTTTAAGCATCCTTGATCAGGTTGTGTCCTTCTGCGGAAAGAAGGTAGATGAAAAGGAGATTGCAGATATTCTTGGCGTTATCAATAAGGATATTATATTCTCCTTTATTGGCAGGCTAAAGGAGAAGGATTCCGCAGGCCTCGTAAAGATAATAAGAGAGGTTCAGGACTGCGGCTATGATGTCAGGCAGTTTTGCAATAATCTTATTGAGCAGATAAGGAATATGTTGATTGCTAAGGTGTCAGGGAATCCAGAAGAGCTAATTGAGCTTTCAAAGGAAGCTGTTAACGAGATAAAGGAGATTACCATCGGTTTTTTAATAGAAGATATCCATCTCCTCTTTACAATATTTTTAAAGGCGCAGGAGGAGATAAGATGGTCTCCGTATCCATGGATGTCCCTTGAGATGGCTGCTGTAAAGGCAGTGCATGTTCCTTCCTTTAAGAGTATAGATAAACTTATTGAATTAGTTAGCGGCCGCTCAGGCAATACAGAAAATATGGGAGAAGGCAGAGTAAAGGCAAAGGAAAGAATACAGAATACAGAAGTCAGAAGCGAGAAAACAGATTTTCAAAAAAGAGAGGACGAGGGTCTGCAGGAGCCGCCGGAAAAAAAAGAGGCAAGCATAGCAGGCAATGAAAACAGCTCTTCTATAAACTGGGATGAATTAATAGACAAGGTAAAGGAGAAAAAGCCGAATATAGGCTCATACCTTGAGCAGGGGGAATTAGTCAGAAGCTCTGAAGGGGAGCTGACAATCGGTTTCAGCGGCAGTTCATCCTTTTTAATAGATTTGATAGAGAAGGATGACAACAAGAAGATATTAAAAAATCTTATAAATGATATTTGTCATAGGGATATGCATTTGAAATTTGTTAAAATTTCAGCAAATGCTGATAGTGGAAACAGCGGCATAAGGAACGGCGCAGGGGTGGATATGAACCCACTTGTAAAAGATGCTCTGGATATATTCGGCGGAAAGCTGTTAGGTGTGCGAAAGATAGGAGAGTAATATATATGTCAAAAAAAATGTTTGGCGATATGATGAAACAGGCAATGCAGATGCAGGAGAGGATGAAGAAGATTCAGGAAGAGGTAGGCGCAAAGACAGTGGAGGCGTCTGCAGGCGGCGGGGTAGTAACTGTTGCTGCGAATGGAAAACAGGAGATTATTTCTATCAAGATAGACCCCTCTGTTATAAATTTAAATGATGCAGATATGCTTCAGGATTTGATATTGGCGGCAGTGAACGAGGCATTGAGAAAGTCTAAGGACATGATGTCAGAGGAGATGAAACAGCTTACAATGGGCATAAATATTCCGGGTCTGTTTTAGGAAAATAAATGGCTCAGGCAGGCGTGCTTAACAGATTGATAGAAGAGCTGATGAGGCTTCCCGGCATAGGCAGGAAGACTGCACAGAGGCTTGCCTTCTTTTTGCTAAAGATGGATGATTCTGAGGCAAGGGGGATCGCAAGGGCAATTGTAGACTTAAAAGATAAGAGCAGGTTCTGTTCTGTGTGCAATAACATTACTGAAGATGAAGTATGCGAAATCTGCTCTGACCCGATGCGGGACAGAAAAAAGATTTTGGTTATTGAAGAGCCGAGCAACCTTTTAGCTATTGAGAAGACAAAGGAGTATAAAGGGCTCTATCATGTGCTGATAGGAGTGCTTTCTCCTTTAGACGGAATAGGGCCAAAGGATATAAAAATAGAAGGCCTTATGCAGAGGCTCAGCAACGGGCATGGTATTGAGGAGGTAATAATTGCCACAAATCCTACGATTGAAGGCGAGGCAACTGCAATATATCTTTCAAGGCTTATTAAGTCTGCCGGCATAAAGGCAACAAGGATTGCCTATGGTGTTCCTGTTGGCAGCGATTTAGAATACGCTGATGAGGTGACATTGATAAAGTCTCTGGAAGGAAGGCGGGAGATATAATAAGGCATATGGAACTTTTTGAACAGCCTTGAAAGGGCATTTTTATAAATTGTGAAGGAGGAATAAAACAATGTATGAGGCTACTGAGATACGATGGCACGGAAGAGGCGGACAGGGGGCTGTTACAGCAGCAAAGCTCTTTGCCCAGTCGGCGATGGCAGGCGGAAAATATGTTCAGGCATTCCCTGAATTCGGTCCTGAGAGGACAGGGGCGCCTGTTAAGGCATATAACCGAATCAGCAGCAAAAAGCTCACAATACACTGCGGCGTTACAAACCCCCATATAGTTGTGGTGGTTGACCCAACATTGGTTGGGACAACTGATTTCACAGAAGGGACAGATGAAAAGGCGGTATTTTTAGTCAATACAAAGGATGACCCGGCAGCAGTCCGCAATAAGATAAAATTAAAAGGCGGGAAGATTTACACCATTGACGCTACAAGGATAAGCCTTGAGACGATTGGCAAACCTATTCCAAATACAGCCATGCTCGGCGCATTGGCAAAGGTATCCGGCATAGTTGATATTAAGAGGGTTCTTGAAGATGTTAAGGAGGATTTTGAAAAGAAATTTCCAGAAAAGATAACACAGAAGAACCTTGAGGCTGTGAAGAGGGCATATGAGGAGGTAAAGGGAGAATGAAGAAGAAGGGCTGGAAGGATCTGCCAATCGGCGGGGTAATCTTAGAGGCGGCAAATACAAAAAAATACGCAACAGGCGACTGGAGGACATTCAGGCCGGTAATAGACCTGGAAAAATGCACAAACTGCATGAGGTGCTGGATATTCTGCCCTGATTCATCAGTTGTCCTTGTTGATGGCAAGGTGAATCACTTTGATTATGACCACTGCAAGGGATGCGGAATATGCGCTATAGAGTGTCCTGATAATGTGAAGGCTATTACAATGATAGAAGAGGCAAAGGCAAAAGAGAAGCACTAAATACTAATATCTAAATCCTAAACAAGTTTAAATGACCTAAACTTGGAATTGTTTTGATATTTAAATTTTGATATTGTTTAGAGTTTAGGATTTTGGATTTAGGACTTTCAGTCAAATTTATTTTAGCAATCAATGTGTGAACGAATTTTAAATTGCTATTAGTAAAGAAAGGGGTAAAAAAGATGGGTAAGTTAGTTGCTTTAACAGGAAACATTGCAGTTGCAACTGCAATGAAGCAGATAAACCCTGATGTCTGCGCGGCATATCCGATAACGCCGTCAACACAGGTGATGGAGCAGTTCTCTGAGTATGTTGCAGACGGCCTTGTTGATACAGAGCTGATAGCGACTGAGAGCGAGCACAGCGCAATGAGCGCCTGCATAGGCGCTGCAGCAGCAGGCGGCAGGGTGATGACAGCAACATCGTCGCAGGGTCTTGCATTGATGTGGGAGATGCTCTACATAGCAGCAGGCATGAGGTTTCCTATAACGCTTGCATGCGTGAACAGGGCATTGAGCGCGCCGATTAATATCCATGGCGACCACAGCGATTCAATGGGCGCAAGGGATTCAGGCTGGATTCAGATATATGCAGAGAATGCGCAGGAGGCGTACGACAATCAGATACAGACAGTAAGGATAGCAGAGCATATGGATGTAAGGCTTCCTGTCATGTCATGCATGGACGGTTTTATTACAAGCCATGCAGTAGATTCTCTGGAGCTTTTAGATGATAAGGCTGTAAGGGATTTTGTAGGCGAGTATAAGGCAACCTATCCGCTCCTCGATGTTGAGCATCCTGTAACCTACGGCGCATTAGACCTTCAGGACTATTTTATGGAGCACAAAAGGGCGCAGTCAGAGGCAATGAAGAATTCAAGGAAGGTGATTTTAGATGTAGCAAGGGAATATAAAAAAATATCAGGCAGGGGCTTTGAATATTTTGAGGAGTATTATATGGATGACGCAGAGATCGCAATTGTTATATTGAGCTCTGCAGCAGGGACTGTGAAGGTAGTTGTTGATGAAATGCGCGCAAAAGGCGAGAAGGTCGGCTTATTAAGGCCTCGTGTCTTCAGGCCTTTCCCATATAATGAGATTGCAGATGCCTTATCAAATGTAAAGGCAGTTGCTATAATGGACAGGGCAGATTCACATGGCGCAGAGGGGGGGCCTTTATTTATGGAGTTTAAGTCTGCATTGTATAACAGTAAGAAACAGCCTATAATGATTAATAAGATATTCGGTCTTGGCGGCAGGGATTTGATGCTGCCTGATATAGAGATGGTATATCGCGAATTAAGGGATATCAAGAATACAGGCAAGATACGGACACTATCTGAATATATCACTGTCCGCGGAGAGGAGGCGGCATATGGTAAAGCTTAAGGATTTGATTCAAAAAGAGCCTATTATGGAAGGCGGGCACAGGATGTGCCTTGGCTGCGGCGCCCCTATTATTGTAAATCTTATATTAAGGACATCAGATGCGCCTGTTGTCCTCGCAAATGCAACAGGGTGCCTTGAGGTTGCATCTACTATATTTCCATATACTGCATGGCGCGCGCCATGGATGCACAGCGCCTTTGAAAATGCTGCTGCAACAGCCTCTGGCATTGAGACAATGTATAGGGCATTAAGGAAAAAGGGAAAGATAAATAAAAAGATAAACTTTGTTGCCTTTGGCGGCGACGGCGGCACATATGATATAGGTTTTCAATCCTTATCAGGCGCATTGGAAAGAGGGCACAGATTTTTATATGTATGCTATGACAACGGCGCATATATGAATACAGGCGTGCAGCGCTCAAGCGCCACACCCTTTGGCGCATCAACAACCACAAGCCCTGCAGGTGTTGTAATTCAGGGTAAACTGCAAAAGAGAAAGGATTTGACAAAGATTGTTGTTGCCCACAATATCCCTTATGTTGCGCAGGCATCTCCGCATAACTGGCTTGATTTAACCAAAAAGGCAGAAAAGGCTTTTTCTGTTGACGGCCCGTCATTCTTAAATGTTGTATCTCCATGCCCCCCTGGCTGGAAGTCAGAGGCAAAGGATACAATAGGATTGTCAAAGATTGCAGTAGATACCTGTTTTTGGCCTTTATATGAAGTAGAAAACGGTAAATATACCATAAATTATAAGCCCAAGGAGAAATTGCCGATCGAGGCATGGTTAAAACCACAGGGCAGATTCAGACACCTTTTTAAGCCTGAGAATGCAGAACTTCTTAAGCAAATTCAACAGGATATAGATAAGGAATGGGAGGCGCTCCAGAGGTTGGCCAGTCTATAAAAATGGGTAACCTCCTTGAAATTATTGATATTGTATGCTATATTTGTATAGATTGTTGAAAAACTCAATATTTACTGATTACACAGATAATCTGCGTAATCGTTTTTAAATCAATGTAGAAGGAGCAAGGAGAAGATGGCTGGCACAGATTTAGTGATGTATGAAGAGGAGTTTAAGCTGATTGATGCGGAGCTCTCCAAACTCCATGAGCAGGCAAATGCCAAGCTGACATTTGTTGTGGATAAAAACGGACAGCTTATAACTGCTGTTGGAGAAACTGAGAATCTTGATACTACTTCCTTGGCCTCTCTTACAGCAGGAAATA
>MHEL01000065.1:8844-9719 GCA_001803815.1 Nitrospirae bacterium RBG_19FT_COMBO_42_15
ATGGCAAAACTGATTGGAGAAAAAGAATTTTCCATCCTTTTTCACGAAGGGGAGAGGGATAATATCCACATATCAATAATCAGCCAAAGGGTAATACTTGTTGTTATTTTTGACCAGAGGTCATCCTTAGGCCTTGTAAGGCTGCGGGTTAAAAAGAGCGCAGAGGCATTGTCAAATATATTTAATCGCATTCTTCTAAAAGTTGAGAAGGAGAAAGGTGTAAAGGGTGAGGCTAAATCACCATTTGCTGAAATTACAGAAGAGGATATTGATAAGCTATTTAGCTAAAACTGGAAAGATGGAAGGAAGAAACGGTTAATGTCATTTATAAACTACTCCGCACGAGAGATAAACTGTAAGATTGTCTATTATGGCCCAGGATTAGGGGGTAAAACAACAAATCTCCAATACATATATAAGAAGACATCTCCAGATGCAAAGGGTAAGATGATATCCCTTGCAACTGAGACAGAGAGGACGCTGTTCTTTGATTTTCTGCCATTAGCGCTGGGGATGATAAGGGGATTTAAGACCCGTTTTCATTTATATACAGTTCCGGGCCAGATATTCTATGATGCAAGCAGAAAGCTTATATTAAAGGGTGTTGACGGCGTTGTGTTTGTGGCGGATTCACAGGTAGAGAGGATGGAGGCAAATATAGAGAGTCTTGAGAATCTCAGGACAAATCTTACAGAGCAGGGATATAATTTAGATGCAGTTTCATTCTGCATTCAATATAATAAAAGGGACCTGCCGAATATTGTGCCTGTGGAAGAGATGAACAGGGTATTAAATCCAAAAAATGTACCCTGGTTTGAGGGTGTGGCAAAGGATGGAAGGGGTGTCTTTGATACATTGAAAGAGGTTGCAAAACA
>MHEL01000066.1:0-3020 GCA_001803815.1 Nitrospirae bacterium RBG_19FT_COMBO_42_15
AGCCTCTGAAATGTCCTCTTTACAATCCTGTCCTCTAAGGAATGAAAGGATATGACGCACATCCTTCCTTTTGGCTTTAATATATCAACTGCATTTAGAAGACTTTTTTCTAATATCTCCAGTTCCCTATTAACAGCAATCCTTAATGCCTGAAAGGTTCTTGTTGCTGGATGAATATTTTGCGCATGAAACCTTGCAGGAATCGCCCTCATAATAATATTGGAAAGCTGTAATGTAGTTGTTACAGGTTTACCTTCCCTTTCCTTTACAATAAATGAGGCTATCCTTTTTGCAAATCTCTCTTCACCGTATTTAAAGATAATCTCAGACAGCTCCCTTTCAGATGACTTATTAACTATATCAGCAGCAGTTATCTCTGCCTTTTTATCCATCCTCATGTCAAGCGGCGCATCAGACATAAAAGAAAATCCCCTCTCTTTATCCTCAAGCTGATAGGATGAAACACCTAAATCAAAAAGAATAGCGTCAGCCCTTTCATCTTTCATAATGCCTTTTATATCTGAGAAATTGCCATGCATAAGCCTTATCCTCTCTCCAAATCTTTTAAGCCTCTCTTCTGCTATCTTCAATATCTCCTCATCCTGATCTATTCCAACAACCACGCCGTCAGGAGAGGTAAGCTCTAATATCCTCTCTGCATGCCCGCCTGCGCCGACTGTGCAGTCAATATATGTCCCGCCTTTTTTGCAATTAAGCAGCTCAACCGCCTCCTTTAATAAAACTGGTATATGCTTTATCATTCATCCATCACAGCCCTAAATTGGAAAGTGTCTCGCTGATCTTTCCGAGTTTCTGCGGAATCTTTGCCTCCCTGTCTATCCATTTCTTGTTGTCCCAAACCTCAACCTTATTATACATTCCAATAAGAACAATCTCTTTATTCAAGCCTGCATATTCCCTTAATGAAGGAGGAATCAGGATGCGTCCCTGTTTGTCAAGCACACATTCAACAGCGCGGGAATAGAAGAATCTCATAAAGTCTTTTACCTCAGGCTGCATCATTGGAAGGCCCTTTGTCTTTTCTTCTATCAGACGCCACTCCTCAGTTGGGTATGCAACAAGGCACTGGTCAAAATCAGATGTGAGGATCAGTTTTTCCTCATAGCGCTCTACAAGGATTTCCCTGAATTTAACTGGTATGCTGACTCGGCCCTTTGAATCAATTGTATGGACATATCTGCCTATAAACAATCAGAGCCTCCAAATTTGAAGGTTATTTGCAAAACCATTTCATCCCACTTCATCCCACTATATGGGCTAAGTATACACCAAGATATAAGGATGTCAAGCAAAATTGTTATATTTATATGAAATTGTTAGAAAAAATTTGGTGGGAGGAAAACAGCTCAATTAAAGGCATTACAAAGATTGAGAATAATAAAAAGGACACTATTTGTTATGTAGAAGTTTTTAGGTATGATCAAAATTAAGGAATGGCTGAAAGCTCAAGGCATATAAAAATGGTTAAAGGGGTCTTGGATTCAAGGGGTCAGGTGAAGAAAAAAAACCAATCACTTGAACCCTTGACCACTTGAATCCTTGAATCCTATTGCTTATGTTCCCATCTCCCATGAAGCAAGATATTTCTCCTGCTCCTTTGTAAGCTTGTCTATTTTTATTCCCATTGCCTCAAGTTTAAGTCTTGCTATCTCTTTGTCTATCTTCTCTGGAACAGGGTATACCTTTTTTTCAAGCCTTTTACCCTGTTTTATCATGAATTCTGCGCCGAGCGCCTGATTGGCAAAGCTCATGTCCATAACACTTGATGGATGACCCTCTGCAGCAGCAAGGTTTATCAGTCTTCCCTCGCCAAGGAGATTTACCCTCTTGCCATTCTTTAAAGTATACTCATCAACAAATTCCCTTATCTGCCTCTTTCTCTTGCTGACCTTTTCTAATCCAGTGATATCTATCTCGACATTAAAATGACCGGAGTTGGAGACTATTGCGCCATCCTTCATTGTAAGGAAGTGCTCCTTCCTTATAACATTTATATCGCCTGTTACAGTTACAAACATATCACCGATCTTTGCAGCATCTGCAATCGGCATGACCCTATATCCGTCCATAACTGCCTCAATCGCCCTTATAGGATCTATCTCTACAATAACGACATTGGCGCCCATGCCGTGTGCGCGCATTGCAACGCCCTTTCCGCACCATCCATAGCCGCATACAACAAAAGTGGAACCTGCTATAAGCCGGTTTGTAGCGCGAAGGATGCCGTCTACTGTGCTCTGGCCTGTGCCGTATCTGTTGTCAAAAAAATGTTTTGTGCTGGCGTCATTAACAGATATTACAGGAAACCTCAATACGCCCTTTTCTGCCATGCTCCTTAGTCTTATAACGCCTGTTGTTGTCTCTTCAGTGCCGCCTATAACATTTTTTATCAATTCCTTTCTTTCTGTATGAATTGTAGAGACAAGGTCAGCGCCGTCATCCATGGTTACCATTGGCGTATGGTCTAAGGCTGCTGTAATGTGGTCATAATAGGTCTTTTTACCCTCGCCCTTGATTGCATATGTTGGTATCCCGAAATTCTTTACTAATGACGATGCTACATCATCCTGAGTGCTTAATGGATTTGATGCGCACACAACAACATCAGCGCCGCCAGCCTTTAGTGTGTCAGCAAGGCATGCTGTCTCAGTCGTAACATGCAGGCATGCAGAGAGCCTCACGCCCTTTAATGGTTTTTCTTTCTGAAATCTCTTTTTTATAAGCCTCAGAACAGGCATGTTCTGCTCTGCCCACTCTATCCTTAATCTTCCCTTTTCTGCTAATTTAATATCCTTAATATCTGACTTAACCAACTTGTAATCTCCTTTCAAAATATATGCGAAATTTTATAATTTGACATACTGGATTATCCCGACCAATAATATCTGGCTAAGGGACTATTCAAACACAATTTTGCTTTTAAAGATGGTTCACGCTCAAAAATGCTCCAGCAAACCCGCACTCCTGACGAAGCAGATGGGCGTTTTTCAGTATGAACT
>MHEL01000066.1:3037-7374 GCA_001803815.1 Nitrospirae bacterium RBG_19FT_COMBO_42_15
TTCAGGGCCGCTACCTTATCTGTCTTCTCCCATGTAAATCCAGGTTCTGTCCTTCCAAAATGTCCATAGGCTGCTGTCTGTTTATAAATCGGCTTTCTCAAATCCAGTGATTCAATCATGCCCTTTGGCGTAAGCTTAAAATTCTCTCTTATGAGTTTTACAATCTTGTCCATTGGAATCTTGCCGGTGCCGAATGTATCTACGAAGATTGATACTGGATCTGCCACGCCGATTGCATAAGCAAACTGCACCTCGCACTTATCTGCAATGCCTGCTGCAACAATATTCTTTGCAACATACCTTGCCATATAAGATGCTGACCTGTCCACCTTTGAAGGATCCTTTCCAGAGAAACAGCCGCCTCCATGGCTGCCGACGCCGCCGTATGTATCAACAATGATCTTTCTTCCAGTAAGCCCTGTGTCGCCCTGCGGCCCTCCAACAACAAATCTTCCTGTTGGGTTGATATGATAAACAATGCTCTCTTCATCTAACAAATCTTTTGGTATCACAGGCTTTACAACCTTCTCAATTATATCCTCCCTCATCTCCTTTAATGTAACATCAGGGCTGTGCTGGGATGAGATAATTACAGTTGTCACCTTAAAAGGTTTTCCATTTTTATATTCAATAGTAACCTGAGACTTGCCATCAGGCCTCAGATAGCCTAATATATCTTTTTTTCTGACCTCTGACAATCTCCTTGTTAGTTTATGGGCAAGCATTATCGGCATTGGCATCAGCTCCGGCGTCTCGTTGGCTGCATATCCAAACATAAGTCCCTGATCACCGGCGCCGCCAGTATCAACACCCATTGCAATATCAGGCGACTGCTTGTCAATGGATGTGATAACTGCACAGGTCTCGTAGTCAAAACCATACTTTGCCCTGGTATAGCCTATCTCCTTAATAGTCTCTCTTACAATGTCAGGGACATGGACATAGCAGGTTGTTGTAATCTCGCCTGCTACTATGGCTAAACCTGTTGTTACTAATGTTTCGCAGGCAACCCTTGCAACTGGGTCCTGTGCAATAATGGCATCCAAAACCGCATCAGATATCTGGTCTGCAATCTTATCAGGATGCCCTTCTGTTACTGATTCAGATGTAAATAAAAAATCTCCGTTTGCCTTACTCATCTTTCTTTTTTTTCCTCCTTTTGTCTGTTTTTTTTTAAGCAATCTATATAAATAGAGTAAATACTTATAACATGCCAGAAACCTTATTTCAAGAAGAAAATAGCGATTTTTTAAATTATTTTACAATGACCGCATCTATTAATGTAAATATAAAAATGCACAGGCTTATATACGCATTTGCATTAAAAAAGGCGATATTAATCTTTGACAGGTCATCCTCTCTGATTAGAGAATGCTCGTATATCAAAAGGACTGACGCAGCAATAATGCCGATTAGATAAAACTTGCCAAGACCAATTACAGGATACAGCGACAACAGAAAAATCACCATCAAAAAATGAAATCCCCTTGAGACCCAGAGCGATTTTTTGATGCCTAAAAATCTTGGAATAGAATATAACCCCATCTTTTTATCAAACTCAATATCCTGTAAAGCATAGAGTATATCAAAGCCTGATAGCCAGAATACAACTGCTATGCCAAGTATGAATGCAGGAAGTTCAAATTTGCCTGTTATTGCAATCCATGCGCCTATTGGAGACATTGAAAGCGCAATACCAAGAACAAAGTGGGAAAGCCATGTGAACCTTTTTGTGTAGGAATACAAGATTAAGACACCTGTTGCAATAGGAGCGAGTTTGAAGCAAAGTTCATTCAGCATATATGCGGCAAAAAAGAAGATAACAAAAGATACAATGATAAAAATAACGGCCTGGACCGGAGTAACCAATCCCTTTGGTATTGCCCTGTCCTTTGTCCGTGGATTTAAGACATCTATGCGCCAGTCAATGAGTCTGTTTAGAAACATGGCAGCAGAGCGCGCGCCTACCATTGCAACTATTATCCAGAGGATTTTATCTAATGATGGAATCCCCCTTGCTGATAGTATCGCTCCCATAAACGCAAACGGAAGGGCAAAAAGGGTGTGCGAGAACTTGATCATCTCAAGTATAATTCGTATTTTTTCAAGAATATAAATCATTAAAGAGAAGATAACTTAAAATAAAGAAAAAGGCAAAGGGAAAAAATAAGAGACAATTTTTCTCTAAACTGGGTTGACAAAAAGAAGGCAACGGTTTAGTATAAAGAATGAAATGTGTTTTTTGCGGTGGTGAAACAAAGCCTATGTTGGTAACCTTCAGCTATGAAGAGGAAAACAGGTATTTTCTTGTAGAGCATGTCCCTGCTGAGGTCTGCGAGCGCTGTGGTGAAAAGACTTATTCCCCTGATGTTACTGATGAGTTATTGAAGTTTGCAAAAGACAAGTTCAAGCCTATTAAAAAGCTTGAGGTGCCAGTTTTTGATTTTGCTGAAACTCGTTAATCTTATTGACCATCGGCACATAACTACAGGCCAAAGGATTAACAGCCAAAGGCAGACGCACATCTTTTGGCCTTGAGCAATAAGCGGTCATCGGCTTCGCAGGAAATGCCCTTCGGGCACTTCCGCAAGGCGCAGCCCCGACACCAGCAACAACACTTTTCATGACAAGAGGGGAGGGGAAGGAGGGTCAAACCTTCAAAATTCATTTTTAAAAAGTTCTCCCCACAACGGAAGATAATATGATAAAATAATATAAAGGAGTTCTTTTTGAAAAAGACCAAACTATATCTTGATACTTCTGTGCCGTCATTCTTATTTGCGGATGACTCTCCGGAAAAGCGAGAGGTAACAATCCAGTTTTGGGATACTCTAAAGCTGGGGCTCTATGACATTCTTATTTCTGACATTCTCCTAACTGAGATATCCCGTTCTGAAATACCTTCTCCTCAGGAATTGGAGGACAAGTTATCCGAAATCGTTTTGGAAATCGTATCTGTCAATGAAGACGTATTCTCATTGGCACAGAAATATGTTGATGAAGGAATTATCCCTCAAACATATCAAGATGATGCATTGCATATAGCTCTTGCCACTTATAATGAGGCTGATGCTCTCATCAGTTGGAATTTCAAACACATGGTGAAACTAAAGACTATTCGTGGCGTAAATGGCATAAACAGAATGCTTGGTTTAAAAGAATTAGAAATATTAACGCCTCAAAGTTGGATTCAGGAGGATAACAATGAATGAATCAAAAACTATGAAACGGCTTCATTCAATCAGAGAAAAAAATTATGGAAGAATGAAACATCTGGCGGTAAAGGAGCAAATCAAAACAATTCAGACAGAAGCAGAACCTATTAAAAAGAGGCTCTTAGAAAAAATGAAAAAAAGGGAAATGCCTGCAACGGGCAGATAACATGATGCAAAAGACTGATGTCTAAACCAAGTGACCTTCTAAAAAAAAGGACATCACTCAATCCCATACTCCTTCCACTTCCTGTCAACAAGCCTTTTGATTTCTTCTGACATAAATAATTCTAAAGGCCATTCCCTCATCATCCCCTCTTCCCTTGTCTTTCTCGTTGCATCTATTCCCATCTTTGAGCCGTATCTCGGCCAGTTTGCTGCATGGTCAAGGTCATCAAGCGGGCCTTCGGCAATCACAACATCCCTCTTCCAGTCTACATTATTCAAGACACGCCATGCGGTATAAGAAATATTCTGCACATCTACATCATCATCAACAATAATCAAGAGCTTTGAGAACATCATCTGTCCCTTGCCCCAGATACCGTGGATTATCTTCTTTGCATGTCCGGGATAGCTTTTTTTTATAGAAATTAAAGCAGCATTATGAAAGACTCCTTCCATTGGCAGGTTGAAGTCCTTTATCTCAGGAAAGTCAAGCCTGAGCAGAGGCAGGAATATCCTCTCTGTTGCCTTGCCCATGTAGCAGTCCTCCATTGGAGGCTTGCCAACAATTGTTGCAGGATATATCAAATCCTTCCTGTGGGTAATGCATTCAACATGGAATACAGGATAATGGTCTGCTGCAGAATAAAATCCTGTATGGTCTCCAAATGGGCCCTCTATGCGCATCTCGCCGGGCTCAAGATAGCCCTCTATTACAAGCTCGCTGTTTGCAGGGACATCAATATCTGATGAAATGCACTTGACCATCTCAACAGGCTCTTTACGCAAAAAACCTGCAAATAGCATCTCATCTATTGATTCAGGAAGCGGAGCTGATGCAGAGTATATAACAGCAGGGTCAGAACCAACTGCAATTGCAGCAGGCATCCTCTTATTCATTGCCTTATACTTATCATAATGCCTTGCACCGCCCTTATGTATATGCCAGTGCATACCTGT
>MHEL01000067.1:0-1042 GCA_001803815.1 Nitrospirae bacterium RBG_19FT_COMBO_42_15
AGAAAGCACTCCTTTTACTTGAACGATATGCCCTATCTGACGGCCTTAGAACTGTTGACGCCTTGATAGCAGCATCTGCCCTAACAGAAGATGTAACACTCGCAACAGCAAATCTAAAACATTTTAAAAATATACCAAAGCTTAAAATCTTGGAGTTTAAGCCTGATTAATGAAGGTTATTGATAAAAAATCACTGCTCCGCCTTTTTTGCATTTTATTGCTCTTTCTGCCCTCCTGCATGTTCTTTGGCAGCAGCAAGCCCGTGTATACAAAGCCTGCTAAGGCATATAAGATAGATGCGCCATCAGGTGAATGGAAGATATTGGACATAGAAAATATTGACGCTGCATATTGGAATGATAAACATAAAACTGGCATGGCATTTGCCGTTGACTGCAGCGCAGATAAGAAAGGGGATATTAATACTATTGCAAACAGGCTCTTTATCGGTATAAAAAACAGGAGGATTTTTGAAAGCAGAGAGGTAACACTTAGTGAACGAAATGCTGCTACCGTCACAGCAAAAGGCATATTAAGTAATAAAAGCCTTATAATAAAGGCCTATAGTATTATTGACGACAACTGTATCTATGACTTTGCATACTGGACATTTAAGGATAGTTTAGAAGAAGACGGGATTAGGGATTTTGAAATATTTGTGAAAAGCCTGAAATTATCTCCCCTCCCTTGATGGGAGGGGACAAAGGGGAGGGTGTAGAAAACTATAATCACCCCCACCCTAACCCTCCCCCATCAAGGGGGAGGGAATTGTTGGCAGCCCATAGGTTTACTTATGCAAGAAAATTTCAAAAAACTCTTTTTACTCCTCGGCGGACACAGCACAGAGTCCCTGCGGTACATCGGCGGCGTGTCTATACTCGCATTACAAACCTTTTATTATACATTCAGCAGACCCTTTAATATAAAGGCCATTATTTACCAGATGGACTTTATTGGCGTTAAATCAATCTCCATTGTCGGCCTCACAGCCCTTTCATCAGGCATGGTTATGGCATTGCAGACAGCATACGGCCTCGGCAGA
>MHEL01000067.1:1157-5274 GCA_001803815.1 Nitrospirae bacterium RBG_19FT_COMBO_42_15
AGATTGGCTCAATGAATGTAACAGAGCAGATAGACGCAATCAAGGCGCTCGGCGCAAACCCTGTTAAGAAGCTCGTTGTGCCGAGGGTGGCAGCAGCCATTATTGTCCTTCCAATGCTTACGCTATTTGCAGATATTATTGGCATAACAGGCGGCATGATTATATCGCAGATAGAATTCGGCATAAGCCCTTATGCGTATTATGATTCAGTAATTAAATTCTTAAAGATGTCGGATATATTCTCAGGCATTGGCAAATCTGTTTTTTTTGGTTTTATCATTGCCATTGTCGGCTGCTATCAGGGAATGATAACATCAGGCGGCACAGAGGGCGTTGGACTGTCAACAACTGTAACTGTAGTAACAGTATCTATTGTAATATTGATTTCAGATTTCTTTTTGACAAAATTTTTAAAGATGTCAGATATATTCTCAGGCATTGGCAAATCACTCTTCTTCGGCTTTGTAATTGCCATTGTCGGATGCTATCAGGGTATGATAACATCAGGCGGCACAGAGGGCGTTGGACTGTCAACAACTGTAACTGTAGTAACAGTATCTATCGTAATATTGATTTCAGATTTCTTTTTAACAAAGTTCTTCTGGCTGTTTTGATTATAAATATGGATAAGGCTTTTGTAGGGGCAACCCTCTGTGGTTGCCCTCAAAAGGGCGGCCACTGGGGGCCGCCCCTACATGAACCCTTTTTACAAAAATACTATGTCCAAACCAGAACCCATAATTGAATTCATAGATGTTCATAAATCCTTTAATGACAACAAGGTATTAGATGGCATTGACCTTGCCATCTATCGCGGGGAAACTATCACGATAATGGGCGGCAGCGGCATTGGGAAAAGCGTTCTACTAAAACTCCTGCTCGGATTGATAAGACCGGATAAAGGCAGAATCCTTTTTGAAGGGAAGGATATTGCAGTGATGAATGAAGGTGAGCTTATTGGGATCAGAACAAAGATAGGCATGCTTTTTCAGGGCGCAGCGCTATTTGATTCCTTGAGTGTATATGAAAATGTTGCATACGCATTGAGGGAGCACCTGCATCTGAGAGAGGAAGAAATCAGGGAGAGGGTAAGGGAAAAACTCGGCCTTGTCGGCCTTGAAGATGTAGAGGATAAGAAGCCTTCTGAATTGTCAGGCGGGATGAAAAAACGAGTTGGATTGGCAAGGGCAATTGCAATTGAGCCTGAGGTAATATTGTATGACGAACCTACCACAGGCCTTGACCCTACAAATTCAAGGAGGATAAACAGCCTTATAAAGGAGCTTCAAAGGGTATTAAAGGTTACATCCATTGTTGTAACGCATGACATCAAAAGCGCCTATGAAGTGTCAGACAGGATTGCTCTGATATACGAAGGCAGGATAAAGAAGGCAGGCGCTGTTAAGGACTTTAAAAGCGCAGAGGATGAGGTTGTAGCAAGTTTTTTAAACGGCACAATGGAATCGGTATAGGAGGCATATAAAATGGAAGATACAAAAATTAAAGAGCTTCGGGTGGGTTTTTTTATTTTCCTGGCAATAGTAATCTTCATGGCTGTCATATTTGCATTAAGCTCCGAGGTAAATTACTTTACAGGAAGCTATACTTTAAAGACCACCTTTGCAAATACGCAGGGCCTTGCAGACAATGCGCAGATAAGGCTCTCAGGCGTCAAGGTTGGAAGGGTAAACGGCATAATCTTTCCTGATGATATAAACAATAAATATGTTGAGGTCTTACTGAAGATAAACAAGAATGTGCAAAACAGGATAAGGGAGGACTCCACAGCATCCATTCAGACCATCGGCCTGCTCGGTGATAAGTATATTGAGATTACTATCGGCAGTCAGGATAAACCGATATCAAAGGATGGGGCGGCAATAAAGGCCGTTGAGCCAACAGATTTTTCAAGGCTTGTTGAAAGGAGCGAGAATGTCTTTGGGAACCTTGCAAGGCTTTCTAATACACTTGATGAAATACTTGTTGACTTAAGAAAGAGCGGCTCTGTTAAAAACATTGCCTCAACACTTAATAATGTAAATGATATTGTCAGCCAGATTAAAAAGGGAGAGGGATTGCTTCATGCAATCCTGTACGACCCTGATGGCAAGAAGATTGTATCAGACCTGAAAGAGGCGAGCAAGAATCTGAATGCAGTGGTAAAGGAATTTAAAGAAGGCGGGGTAGTAGCCAATCTGAAAGATGTCTCTGCTGCGCTTGATGATATTGTTAAAGAGGTAAAAAGCGGAAAAGGGCTTGCGCATTCTTTAATATATGAACAGAAGGATGCAAAGATTCTTGAGGACATCTCCTCTGCATCAAGGGGATTAAAACAGATAATAGAAAAGGTGGAAAAGGGGGAGGGGACGCTCGGCCTTTTAATAAACGACCCTGCTGTATACGACGACCTTCAGACTATTTTAGGCGGCGCCAAAAGGAGCGAAAGGCTGCAAGGTGTTATAAGATATACCATTGATCAGAACAAATAATGCAGAGGCAGCCCCCTGTGTCTGCCCTGATTGATTTGACGAATTCAATTTTATTTGGTAAATTTAGATTTAAAGGAGGCCAACATGAAGAATGTCCTTTCAAAGATGCAGATAGATATACTTGAAAACCTTTATGGAAAAGACCTTAGCGGCTCTATTAAGATAAAAAATAATGAAACACCTTATGACTACTGGCATAATATGAGGTCTACTGACCTTCTAAAGAATGAAATCTATCACATGAATACAAAATTCATCAATGAGCAGCAGAAAAGGCAGAAGAGGTGGCTTATCCCTCAAAGCCATCATACCCTCTTTGCAGAGGCAATAAGGGATTTAATAAAAAAGAATCTAATAAGCGGCTTTGCAGCAGGATATCAGGTTGAAACAGATACTGATGGAAAGGATATATTAGCGCCATTAAGATGGGATGACAGCGATAAGAATTTAAGGCTAATCAGCATAACCTTAACACCCGAAGGGTATAGGCTTGCTGAGGAGCTTCTGAAGCAGAAAGAGGCTGAGCTATTCTCTGAATTAAATAAGCTGAAGCACGAAGAAAATACAGAATTGGAAACGCTATTAAAAAAAGGTTAAAAAATTCAATTTCTCAACAGAATTAGATTCTATCTATCTAATTCTGTATTACCTTCCCATTTTTCCTATTACAGCCGTAACCTCCTTTGTCTCATTATCCCTTACAATCTTTACACTAATTTGCCTTCCTGCCTCCATCCTTGCAACCATCCTCGGCAGTTGGGTAATATCCGTTATCTTTTTGCCTTCAAGTTCTACTATTATATCGCCCCTCTTTATGCCTGCCTTATCTGCAGGGCCTCCTTTGTCAGTATCAGACACAAGCGCCCCTTCTGTTACATTAAGATTAAGCGCGGCAATAAGCTCCGGCGTTAATGGCTGAACAGATATCCCAAGCCATCCCCTTGTAACCTTCCCTTTCTCTTTTAATTCGGGAAGAACCTCTTTCACCATATTAATCGGAATGGCAAAACCTATGCCTACATTTGCGCCGCTCGGCGACAATATTACAGTATTGATGCCGATGACCTCTCCTTTAATATTAAATAACGGCCCGCCGCTGTTGCCCGGATTTATTGAAGCATCTGTCTGAATAAAATCATCGTATGGCCCTGCGCCTATCATCCTGTCCTTGGCGCTTACAATGCCTGCTGTAACAGTATGGGCAAGACCGAATGGATTGCCTATTGCAATCACCCAGTCGCCAACCCTTAAGACATCGGAATCACCGAGCGCTGCTCCCTTCAGCTCTGTTTTGGCATCTATCTTAATAAGAGCAATATCAATCTTTTCATCAGTGCCTATTAGCTTAGCGTCAAACTCGCGGCCGTCTGCGAGCCTTACCTTTATCTCTGTTGCCTTTGCCACCACATGAAAGTTTGTAAGGATATAGCCGTCATTGCTTATTATAACCCCGGAACCCAGGCTCCTCTTTTTTGTATCCTTCTGCGGCGCGCCATAGAACCTCTCAAAGAATTCCTGTGACGGGTCCTGCGCCTTCTGCCTTTTTATAATCTGAGTAGTATATATATTCACAACCAGCGGCTTTTCCATATCAACTATATCTGCAAAGGTATCTGGCACAGACTGGG
>MHEL01000067.1:5404-5546 GCA_001803815.1 Nitrospirae bacterium RBG_19FT_COMBO_42_15
TTTCTGTTCCCTTTTTTTAGCAGATTTATTATATTTGATTTTGCAAGTTTAGTAAATATCTGCTTGCGCGCCTTTTCAGAAGGCATGCTTTTCAAAACCTTCTCCCTTACCCTTCCCATTGCCTTAATAAATATCTGATATT
>MHEL01000068.1:0-3112 GCA_001803815.1 Nitrospirae bacterium RBG_19FT_COMBO_42_15
TTCTTCGTCTGTTTTCCATTGAAAGTTTTCAAGAAGCTCTGCTGCCTCTATAGCCAATGAAATTGCGAGGTCTTTGGGTTTGTGAAATTTTTCCCAGTCACGTTTTTTCCTGAACTCTATGAGCTTTTCTTTGAGAACATCACTTATCATAATTGTGTCTTTAATAACTACCTGCCTTTATTTTTTAAAGGCATTATACAATAATCCCTGCTGATGATGTCAGGCTCAATATCACAATAGCCATAATTACAAGTTTTCCGCCTTACACATCCCATGGATGCACATAAAACTTGTTTTTTGGCTCGCCTTTTAAGCCGACTACCCTGTAATCATTTACGCCATAGTGCTTGTTAAAATACTGTATAGCTGACGGGTTAAACTGTTCAAAGTTAAGTTTCGCCTCTATTGGCAGCATTTGATTTTTAATCTTGAGAATAAAATCTATCTCCTTTTTATCCTTTGTCCGCCAATAAAAAATCGCGCCATTTGTATATTTTTTTACCAGTTCAGCAAATATCCCTGTTTCATACACATTTCCTATAATCTCTTTTTGCAGCCCTTTTAACCACAGCATCTGCATAAGCCCTGTGTCATAGAAATAAACCTTTGGGAGTTTGAAGAGTTCGGAGCGGATATTGCGGCTGAAAGGCCTTACGAGCTTGACTATATATGTATTCTCCATAATAAAAAGATATCTTTCTATGGTCTGCTTTGCTATCCTTGTTGTATTAGAAAGTTCTGTAATGTTTATCTGCTGCCCGCTTTGCGAGGCAAGGGCTTCAAGGAGTTTGTTGAATTTGTCTATGTCTTTGACATCTGCCAGATCCCTGATATCCTTCTTTACATAAGTATCAATTATTTGCTGAAGGTATTTTTCCTTTTTTTCAATCTCCGGAGTCAGGACAATTTTTGGATAACCGCCGTATAGAATATATTCCTTAAACAGGGCTCTTAGCTCATCTGTTTTTTTCTTGGTATATACCTTGCTTTCTTCATAGGCATATTGCTTAAATAATAAAAATTCCTTAAAAGAAAGATTGAAAATCTCAAAATTAACAGTCCTGCCGGCAAGTGAATCCTTAAACTTATTTTTTATGGCAAAGCTGGATGAGCCTGAGACAATGAGTTTTATGTCTTTGTGATGGTCTGCAGTCAGTTTCAGAAAGGATGAGGGGTTTTCCAGATATTGAATCTCGTCTATAAATATAAATGCCTTTTTTCTGCCGGCAGGCAATATGCCTTCTTCCTGAAGAAGCCTTATAAACCCATCTGTGCCTGAGTCAAGTATTTTTACAAAACGGGAGTCTTCAAGGTCTATAAAATAAGTAATATTGCCGTTATTTTTTAACTGATTTGCAAGGTAGTAGAGAATAGAGGTCTTCCCTACCTGACGCGCTCCATGCAGAACAATTATGTCATCTGACAGCAGATATTTGTTTATTTCCTCAATGATAGTTCTTTTATAGATTGGTTCGGTGAGCGCCATAGGTAATTAAAGTATACTTTATATCAAACCTAAAGTAAAGTGCGATTTGCTTTTAGAAGCTCATTTTTAAGCGCTATTGAAAGCATTGCCGCAGATGTTCATTGCCTGTTTTACCCCGTTAGAAAGCCCCGTTCTTTACTAACGGGGTTTACAACCTTCTTTACATGCCCTATTGCTGAATCAACCTTTATCTTCTCCACCTTCCCTGTCCTTCTCTCTTTAAATTCAACAACCCCTTCCTTTAATCCCTTTTCACCAACAACAATCCTGTATGGTATGCCTATCAGATCAGCGTCTTTGAATTTTATGCCGGGGCTTGCATCCCTGTCGTCAATCAGGACTTCTATCTTTTCTTTTAATAAGCCTTGATAAATCTCATCTGCTGCCTTTTTTACAGACTCGTTTTTCATATTTAATGGCAATATCTCAACCTGAAATGGCGCGATGGAAACAGGCCAGATAATGCCGTTATCATCATGGTTCTGCTCTATTGCAGATGCAGCAATCCTCGCAGGCCCAATGCCATAGCTTCCCATTATAATGGGCTTCTCTTTTCCCTTTTCATCAAGAAAGTACGCCTTTAAAGGTTCAGAGTATTTTGTGCCGAGCTTGAAGATATTTCCTATCTCAATTACCCTTTCTGATGCCAAAGGCTTTCCGCACTTCGGGCAGCCATCGCCTGCTTTTGCTGTATGTATATCTGCGAACTCTGCTGTAAAATCCCTCTTTGGCACAACACCTTTTATGTGATAGCCCTCTTTGTTTGCGCCTGTTACATAAATACCTTCCTGCAAAGTCTCATCTGCTATAATCCGCAGCTTACATTTTATAGGGCCGATAAATCCTGCCTCAATGCCTGTAAACTCCTTTACCTCCTCCTTGTGTGCAGGCCTGAATTCACCAATCAGCTTTCTCAGCTTTTTCTCATGCACCTCCTCATCCCCGCGAACAAGAGCCATTATAGGGCCTTTTTGTGAGACAACAATCAGGCTCTTTATAAAAAGCCTTTTGTCTAATTTTAAGAATGCAGAGACCTCATCTATTGTCCTTGAATCCGGTGTTGCAACCTCCTCTAATTTACTCTCTGGAAATTCTGGTTTGGAAGGAACTGATTTTGCAAGCTCTACATTTGAAGCATAGCCGCATTCACACAGGACAATCTCATCCTCGCCGGCAGGTGAAGGCGCCATAAACTCATGGGCAGCAGCGCCGCCCATCATTCCGGGGTCGCTCTCTACAATATAAAATTTCAGACCGCTTCTTTCAAATATCTTTTTATACGCCTCAAGGTGAAGCTGATAGCTCTTATCCAATCCCTCTTCATCTGCATCAAAGGAGTATGAGTCCTTCATTGTAAACTCCCTTGTGCGCAACACGCCGCTCTTCGGCCTTGCCTCGTCCCTTAGTTTTGTCTGTATCTGATACCATATCTGCGGCAGATCACGATAAGAGCGAATCTCCATAGATGCAAGCCATGTCATAATCTCCTCATGCGTCATGCCGAGGCACATATCCCGGCCGCCCCTGTCTTTCAAGCGGAACATCTCATCGCCGATCTCATTCCACCTTCCTGTCTGCTGCCATACCTCTGCAGGATGAAGAACAGGCATAGAAATCTCCTGTGCG
>MHEL01000068.1:3218-17142 GCA_001803815.1 Nitrospirae bacterium RBG_19FT_COMBO_42_15
CTGCCCTTATCATTAATTTGTGGCTTATTGCCTCTGCCTCTGACGGATTTTCCTTTAAGGTAGGAATCAGTAATTTTGAATATCTCATGAGGTAAGTTTATAACATAAATGCCGCCGGCTTTCAAGGAAAGAAATAGCTATGATATAGGCGTAAGAAGATTTAATGTCCCTAATAAAACCTTCTTCATTTCCTTTATATCAAAAGGCTTCTCAAAGAAATAAAGCGCCCCGTTCTCCAATGCCTCGTCCTTCATATCCATTGTAGCATAAGCAGAGATTACTATTATGACAGCATTCGGATTTTTCTCTTTAATCTTTTTTATAAGCTCAAGCCCGTTTATGCCCGGAAGATATATGTCTGCAATAGCAGCATCAATAGCCTTGCCCTCTGACTTCCCCAATGCCTCTTCACCGCTGCCTGCTGTAATTATCTCGTAACCGTTCTTTTCTAACGCAAAGCTCTGGCGCATGCTGAAGGTCAGCGTCTCTTCATCATCAACAATTAATATTTTTTTTGCACTCAATTAAATACTCCTTATCTCCCTGCCTTATTCCAAGAATTCAACCTTTATATGCCTTACAACAATTTCTGCCTGATTTTTTGGCGTCATACAGCGCATCATCAGCGGCTTTTATAAGCCCGCCTCTGTCGCTGCCGTGTGCAGGATACTCAGATAGGCCGAGGCTTATTGTCAGCCTAATGCCTTCAGGCAGTTCTTCTGAGGCGCCGCCGCATTCCACAAGTTTCAGCAGTTTATCTGCCGCTATCTTTGCGCCTTCAATATCTGTCTCCGGAAGCACTATCAAAAACTCCTCGCCTCCGTATCTTGCTGCGATATCTACAGCTCGGAGTTTTTTTCTAAAGAGCTCCCCCATATTTTTTAAGGCAATATCCCCAACAGGGTGGCCGAAGGTGTCATTTATTTTCTTAAAATAATCAATATCAGCCATTATACAGCTGAATATATGATTATACCTCTTTGCCCTTTCAATCTCCTCATCAAGCCTTTTTAATATATATCTTCTGTTGTAAAGCAGCGTCAACTCGTCTCTTATTGCCATGATTTCAAGGATGCTGTTTTTCTTCTTTAATTCATCCTGCGCCTGCTTCAGGTTGATGGCATTTTTTACCCGCGCCGCTACCTCGTCAACAAAAATCGGCTTTGTAATATAATCAAAGGCGCCGATATTAAGCCCTTTTATCTTATCCTTTCTATCTGCCATTGAGGTAATAAAGATCACCGGAATATCCTTTGTTAAATCTCTTGATTTCAATATTTCGCATATAGAATAGCCGTCTTTATCAGGCATCAGCACATCCAACAAAATCAGATCCGGCGCCGCCTCTTCCGCAATATCTATTGCCTCATTTGCTTTAGTTGTAAAAACCACATTAAACCCAAGCTTATCCAGATGTCCTTTCAGAAGACCCGCTTGAACAGGGCTGTCATCTACTATTAATATCTTTGCCACTCCTTTTTCCATAATTAATCCCTTATCAACTTTTTTTAAAGAAATCGCAGCATTAAATTGCCTTCCTCGCGTCTTCCAATCCTCTTAAAAGCATATCTATTGTAACCCCTGCCGGCATGATATTGTATTTAATTGCAATATTTAATATAACCTCTCCATATCCTGTATCAAGCGGAACAATCAGCGCCTCAACCTGCGGCGTTGAGCTTAACAATTCCTTTCCCTTGATAAAGGTCGGCGGAGTTATGGCGAAATTAAACCCCATGTCATTAAGCCTTGATACTGCATTTCCTATCATCATATTGGTAAGCTCAGAAAGGCTGTCAATCACAATAGGGGTTAATTCTTCAAAACTCATATCATTCATTACCCCTGCAAAGGCTAAGGCTGTTTTATCGTCCATCTCAAGTATTATCCTTCCCTCCATGTCGCCTGCAATCCCGATAATAGCCACATTGTCCTTTGTCGGCATCGGCGATTGCCTAAGAGAGGGCGCCCCGTTCTTTATCTCTAAGTGAGCTATTTCTGACAGAACAGATCTTGTTGATTCAACAAAAGGGTCTATATAGTCAATCCTCATTTTACGCCTCCATCTGGGTCAGTCTACTGTTTATTTTTCTCTTCGTTTTCTTCAAGCACTGACCTTACTATCTTTACTGCATATTCCACCTGAACAGGCTTTGTTATAAAATGTTTTGCGCCTGACGAGATTGCCTTTTTTACAAGGTCCTTATGCCCGAGGGAGCTGACCATAATTATAGTTGCCTTCTTGTCCTCCTGTATAATCCTGCCGACTGCATCCACGCCCTCCATTTCAGGCATTGATATATCCATGAGCACCACATCCGGCTTTATTTCCTGATACTTTTCAATTGCCTCTTTGCCTGTTGACGCCTCGCCTGCTACTACACCGCCAATCATAGATACTATCCTCGCAATGTTCTTTCTTGCAAATTCCGAGTCATCTACAAGGAGAAATCTGTAGGGACTGGAATCCTTCTTTGTTATTATGTTAATTGTCTCCTGCTCCATTCAGAACCTCCTTTCCATTCATTACATCATTTTTTCCCTTAATTGCAAATTGGTTTGGCAAATTAAAAATATCTGTAATCATTTTGGGCATCTCTTCTAACGAAGCTATCCTGTCAATATATCCCCGTTCAATTGCCGCCTTTGGCATTCCAAATACAATGCAGCTATTTTCATCCTGCGCTATTGTCATGCCTCCGGATGCCTTTATCCTCCCTATGCCTTCAGCGCCGTCGCTCCCCATGCCTGTCATTATTATCCCAACAGAGTCATTGCCATATTCTGCTGCAACAGAGTCAAAGAGAATATCTGCAGAGGGCCTGTGCCCTGATACAGGCTGGCTTCTGCTTAGCACAGCGATTCCTCCAAGGGGCATCCTCTTTATTTTTAAATGGATGTTTCCAGGGGCAATCAGCGCCCTGCCAGGGAGCACCATATCTCCTTCCCTTGCCTCCTTCACCTCTATATGACATATCTGATTAAGCCTTGTTGCAAATAGCTCTGTAAATCCCTCAGGCATGTGCTGGACAATTACTATAGCCGCCGGAAAATCTTTTGGTATCTGCGGCAATATAAAACTTAATGCATTCGGCCCTCCTGTTGATATCCCGATTGCAACCACCTTCTCTGCTTTATTGGATAATAACAGAGATTTTTTTATCTGCGGCTGCGGTCCTTCATTATTAACCCTTTTTAATCTTGATGTTTTTGCCTTTGCAACCGCCCTTATCTTCTGCAGCAGCTCATTGGCAATGTCCATTATATGAACAGAGATTGCCTCTTTTGGTTTTGTTATAAAATCTACTGCGCCTAATTCAAGGCCCTTTAATGTTGTTGCCGCGCCCTTTTCTGTCAAAGAGCTTATAAGCAGAACAGGTATGTTGTATTCCTTCACAATATGTGGAAGCGCAGTAAGCCCGTCCATCCTCGGCATATCCACATCAAGGGTAATTATATCCGGCTTCAGATCAGGTATCTTTTTTAATGCAAATAACCCGTCCATCGCAGTGCCGACAATCTCTATATTCGGGTCCATTGTCAGTATCTGCGGTATCATCTTTCTCATCAACGCTGAATCATCTACCACCAAAACCTTTATTTTTTTGCTGTTCATTAAATGATTCCTTTAATGCAGGACTGATTCATGAATCGCCCCTGCTGCCGGCATTATTGCCCTCTTTATAAAAGACGAAACATCCAATACAAGAACAATTGAGCCGTCACCGAGTATAGATGCGCCTGATGCTATGCTGCTGCCGTTGTCAATCGCTTTTATTACAAGCTCCCTTTTGCCGATAAGCTTATCCACTAAAATGCCGAGCCTTTTTTCAGCAAGTCCTATAATTAGGACAAAGGATTTGTTTTGTTCAGGCGAAAGCAAATCAGCAGCGTAATTGCGAGCTAAGCGAAGCAATCCATTTTCCTTAATATCGTGTTTTATAATCTCGCTGAGCCTTATAAGCGAAATAATCCTCTCACGCCATTTCAGGGATTCTATCCCGTTTATTGTGCTTATTTCATCCTTTAATACCCGCCTGATCTCAAGAATAGAAGAGAGCGGAAAGGCAAAAAATCTCTCTCCGCTTTTAAATACCATCCCCTGTATGATTGCAAGGGTAAGCGGCAGCCTTATTATAAATTTTGTCCCCATGTCAGGTATTGTCCTTACCTGAATCAGGCCTTTTAAATCTCCAACCGCCCTTTTTACAGCATCCATGCCTATGCCCCTGCCTGATGTATCTGTAACCTCATCCGCTGTTGATAAACCAGAGTGAAATATAAGATCAATAGCCTCTTCCTCCGGCATGTTTGCTGCTTCCTCTTCCTTTATTATCCCGGCTTCAACTCCCTTTTTTCTCAGCTTCTCAATATTTATTCCCTTTCCATCATCTTCTATTTCTATAATTATCTGGTTCCCTTCATGGTATGAGTTGATCCTGATCGTCCCTATTCTCTCTTTGCCTTTTTTCTCCCTTTCATCAGGCAGCTCAATCCCATGGTCAATAGAGTTCCGCAGTATGTGTATTAATGGCTCGCCAATCACATCAACAATCCCTTTGTCAAGCTCTGTCTCAGCGCCCTGCATCTCAAGTTTTACCTCTTTTTTCTTTTCTATTGACATATCACGGATGACCCTCGGAAATTTTCTTAAGACATGTTCAATAGGCACCATCCTCACTGTCATTACATCATTCTGAAGCTCAGTAAGAGAACGCTCAAAGAGGAAATTGATGTTTTCCAGATCTGATATCGCCTCGTCCTTCCCAAGCCTTTCTTTTAATTCTAATACAGACTGGGTAAGCATTGACCTGCCGATTATCAGCTCGCCCACCAAGTCCATTATCTTGTCAACCTTTTTTGCATCTACCCTTAAGGTCGCATCGTGGTGATGGGATGCGGCCTTGCCGCCCCTCGCCTTGTCTCTTTCTGAAGAAGCAGGCATAGGCGCAGAATGCGTCCCTGAGGGGGTTTTAAAAGAAAACGGATTAATATCAACTTTGCCGCTTATTCCGGCAAGCCTGCAGTTTTTTGCGATAATCTCTTTGTCTGCCTTTGTAATAAAGATTGCATCTATTGCATCTGCCTCTTCTATGCCTTCTTCTTCAATGTCAGGCAGCCAGCGCACAACCTCGCCTAAGGCAGATAACTGGTTGCTTATCATAAAGGCGCCGACAGCCCTCTCCCTGCACTGCCTGTCAAAAACAATCTTGATTTCATATACGGAGAGGCTGTTCTTTGAAGCAGTTTCTATCTGAAGCTGTTGGTATTCTGTCAGATGCTGATATCCCTCTTGTTTCTTTTCATGGCTTTCAGCCTTATGCTCAGATTTTGCGCTGATGAATTTATTGATCCTGTCTATCAACCCGCCTGTATCAACAGCATTCGCACTGCCTTCTTTGATATTTGTTAATATCTGCGCGGAGATATCAACAAAAGAAAAGAACAGATCGCCGATGCCCCTGTCCATAGAGAGCTTCTCTTCTCTGAGCATGTGAAGGATATCCTCAAGCCTGTGTGAAATATCCGAAAGGGTATTAAAGCCCATTGAGGCAGAGTCGCCTTTTAATGTATGGACATAACGTTGGATGTTTTTCAAGGAATCCAGGTCATCAGGGCTTTTTTCAAATTTCAGAATCTCTTCGGAGAGCAGTTCAAGAACCTCAGACGCCTGGACAAGGAAAGAGACCTTTAATATTTCAAGCTCCTTATCTGTTAGGTTTGTAAGATCAGAGCCCATGCCGCCTCCTTATGCTATATGCGCTTATACGCAGTCCCTTTATTAAAATAGGTGAATTTGAATCTGTCGTCCAATCCCTGAAGCGTTTCTGAATGCCCTATAAAAAGATAACCGCCTGGTTTTAAAGATGCGTAAAACTTGTCAATCAGCCTCTTCTGCTCCGCCAGATCAAAATATATCATCACATTTCTGCAGAATATTATATCTATTTCACGAAGGCCGTTTTCATTCTTTAGGTTGTGAAAGTCAAAGACAGTGCATCGCCTTATCTGCTCAGAGACTGCATAACTTCCATCTTCAACATTAAAATATTTCATAAGGTACTTTTCTTCCACCTCTTCAATTCTTTCTTTGGAATATATCCCGGCCTTTGCAGTTTTTAAGGCTGAAAAGGAGATATCAGAACCTATTATCTCAAGCAGGGGCGGCGTTAACCCGCGCCTATAGTTTTTTTCTACTGCCTCATAACACTCCATTGCTATTGTATAAGGCTCCTCGCCTGTTGAACAGCCGGCGCTCCAGATTTTAACAGCCTTGCAAACAGCCTTTTTTTTCTCCTCAATTACCTCCGGCAGAATCTTTTCCCTGAAAAGGTCAAATTGAGGCCTGTTCCTGAAAAAGGAGGTCTCGCCTATTCTGAGGGTATCTATAAGAACAAGAAATTCCCTCTTCCCTTCGCTTTCGCTAATAAGATGTTTATAATACCTGTATATGCTCCTGATATTATTTGCCTTGAGCCTTTTTATTATCTTTGACTCCATAAATTCCTTTTTTGTATCCTTAAAATACATCCCTGATTCATTATAAATAAGGCTTCTGAAGAGCAAATACTCTTCATTTGTCATCTTAGGGCCTTTTTCGGAAATTAGGTAACCAAAGTTTATGTTAGAAACATTACTATTATAATCATACATATTGCCGCACCTCTATTAACATAGCATAATCAAACTGCAACAGGTTTATCCTTTCTTTTCTGCAAGTCTGCAAATACATGGATAAAATCCTGTCCTTTTCCTTTTCCTTTTCCATTGCCTTTATCGCCTTTTGAGGCCTCCTTTTTATAATAAATTTCATGGGCATCCTCATGCGAGCCATTCAGAACAAATCTGCCTACAAGCCCCTGCAGTTTCTCGCCCTGAGATGAAAGCTGGTCTGCTGATGCTGCAAGCTCTGATGACCCTAAGGCATTCTGCTGTATCATTTCCCTCATCTTCTCCATAGCCTTTGCAACCTGCTCTGTGCCTGATGACTGCTCTTCTGTCGCTGAGCTTATCTCCTGCGTTATCTCATTTAAATTCTCTGCTGCCTTTGCTATCTGCTTGCTTCCTGCTGACTGCTCCTGCGTGGCAGCGCTTATCTCCTGTGAGTATTTCGTCACCTCAGATACCGCCTCTTCTATCTTCCTTAATGCAGCCTTTACCTCTTCGCTTAGGTTTACTCCCTGCCTCGCTATGCTCGTGCTGTTTTCCATGTGCTTTACTGCATCCATTGCCTCCTGCTGTATGCCGGAGATGAGCTCGCTGATCTCTTTTGTAGAGGAAGCAGAGCGCTCTGCAAGCTTCCTGACCTCTTCTGCAACTACTGCAAAGCCAAGACCCTGCTCTCCTGCACGGGCAGCCTCTATTGCTGCATTTAATGCAAGAAGGTTTGTCTGCTCAGCTATGTCGTCTATTACCTCCACAATCTTTCCTATATCCTTTGCGCGGGAGCCGAGTGCAGATATTGTGTCTGCTGACCTTGTTATGACCTTGTTTATCTCTTCTATGCCGCCGGCTGATTTCACTGTCGCATCCTTGCCAAAGCCCACTGCTTCAATAGATTTTTGCGAAAGCTCTCTTAATCTTGCCGCAGTCTCTGCAACCAAGGAAATTGATGTAACCATCTCCTCTATGGAAGATGATGTCTGGCTGATTGCAGATGACTGGTTCTGGACATTCTTTGAAACATTCTGGATGTTTGTGGAAAGTTCATGGGCTGTTGTGGTTACCTCCTCTACTGCTGTTGCAGCCATCTCATTGCTCTTTGCTGACTGCTCTGTTGTTGATGCAATCTGGCTGCTTGCAGATGCAACCTGGTTTGAGCTTTCTCTTAGTTCTGATATAATATTCCGAAGCCCTGCAATCATCTTGAAAAAGGCGTTTCCAAGTATATCCTTCTCTGATTTTGGCGCAACATCATTCCTTAAATCGCCATCTGCTATCGCCTCTGCTGTATGAGCCATGGATTTAAGATATATGCTCATATCTTTCAGAGACTGCCCCATTACTCCAAGCTCATCTTTAGAATCAATCTCAATAGTTTCTGGCAATTCCCCATTAGAGATATTTTTAACAAAACCGGCCATCCTGCTTAAAGGCATGGTAACAGTGCGAACCAAAAACCAGAGCGCTGCAGCAGCAATTGATAAAGAAAGGGCTAATACAAGGATCATGCTGATAACAACCTTTTTTGCAGCGCTTCTTTTGGCCTCCTTCATAGCTGCAAGGTGGACACTTGTCCTTTCTTTTCCTTTGGCAAGCTGCGCTGTTGAACGATCGTGATTATAACCCAGAATGACCTTGCCTAATTTTGAGCCCTCATGAACAATATCCATCTCAATAGATTCATTTCTGTCCGCCTCTTTATTGCCGGCGCTCGCAAGCGTCTTTCCTTCTGAATTCTTAAATTCCACATAAGATATATCGGAATCTTCAGTGGCAACCTTGGCATAGTTTAATAATCCTGAGAGGTCAAATGAGACAATAGCGGATGGAGCGAACTCTGATAACAGCTTTGCTATTTGACCTGCCTTGATTTTTTCCAACTCGCTGCTTGTCTGTGTCTGCTCTGCAAACATCTCATCAACAACCTTTCCAGATACTGCTAAAAGATTTTCCAGAGAATTATTCTGCAAATATAAAGCAACGATGCTTGTTATCAAGAATAATCCGGACAGGATTATAACAATAGAGCCTATAAACTTTCTTTTCAGGCTGGCCATAAAGTAATCAATCATGACGCCCTTCACCTCCAAATATATATTTTTTTCTACTTGTTATATGGAGCTACTTTCAGGGTCTTCATTGCTGTTTTCAGACCCTCTGTTGATATCGGTTCAATAAAGCCGTTGATATCTGCGGCCTTTGACGCCTTTGTTTCCGGAGTTATCTTTAGCAAGGCTGTTTTTATTTTGGCTGCCAATTTTGAATCTACCTTTGATGAAACAGAGATAAACCATTCCGGATACAGAACAGTGGAGTGAACAAACGAAAAACCAGCGTCTTTTCTCTGGTCTACTATGACAAAATCATCCATCTTTATCTTGCCTTCCTTTTCCATTGATTCAAGGGTGCCGGAACGGACAAAGCCTGCGTCAACTATGCCCGCGCTAACTGCCAAAACAATATCATCCTGTTTTTTTGCTTCTGTCATAAAAAGGTCTTTATTAACATCTATCCCCAGTTTATGCAGATGATATGCCTGAAAAATATACGCCCCGGCAGCAGACTTGGACTCCCGGCACATCGCCTTCTTGCCCTTTAAATCTGCCGCCTTTGTAATGCCATTGCCTTTCTTAGCTATTATTACGCCTGCAAACTGGCTTCCGTACTTCCCTTTTAAGGTAGCAACAGGGGCAAAATTACCTTTCTCTTTTGCAATAATAGTCTGAACAGGGTTTGCTAACAGAATGTCTGCACTCTTATTTTCTATCGCAGCTTCAAGATTATCCATTGAAAGGGGCATCAGCTTTACAGGCTGGCCGATTTCGGATGAAAGATAGTTGGCAAGCTCGCCCCATTTTTCCATTGCCTTAAGCTCGCCCCTTTGGGCATTGACCCCTAATCTAATCTCAGCAGAAACTAACTGGATAAAAAAAATAAAGGATAAACAAAAAGCAGTTAAAAAACCAATTAAAACCCTTTTCATAATCATTTCCTCCTCTTAAAATTTAAGTTTGTTAAACTCTATCATGCCCTTAGGCTTAAGATGCCATTTTATCCAAATCCTTAGCAGCAATCTGCTGCCACTCGCCGTTATTCAATACCTTCCTGATATCAAGGAGTATTATTATCCTCTCACCAATCTTTCCAACACCTGTAATATAATTTATACCAATGCCTGAGACCATGTCAGGCGGAGGCTCTATAGAGTCTGACGGCAGCTTCAGCACCTCAGATGCAGCATCCACAAGAAGCCCGACAACTTTTTCATTCATCTCTGCTACAAGAATCCTGCTTGTCTTTGTCCTGTCCGCCTTGCCGAGACGGAACCTTTTTTTCAAGTCTATAATGGAGACAATCTTCCCCCTTAGGTTAATTACGCCTTCCATAAAATCCGGCGTATCCGGGACCTTTACTATCTCAGGCACCCTGACAATCTCTTTGACGCTGGATATATCAACTGCAAACAACTCCTTTCCAATCTTAAATCCAACAGCCTGAAGATTTTTGTTCATTTTTTTTGCTCCTTAGTTGGTATATTAATGAAAAATTCATTAGCAGGGGCGTCAATAGAATTAGGCTACACAATATGTTAAGCAATTAATGTGCCTTAGAAGCTCCCTGAATGGAGGTGAGTGTAACCGTTTGATTCTAAAAGCAGATATAAGATTAAGAAGGGATGACCCTGTTATTAGAGGGGATATTTTAAGTTTGTGGATGTTAAGATTTTAAACAATGGATGTTAAGATTTTGAACAGCAAGGTGAACAGCATTTATACCTTAGCGCCTTCCTCAATGCCGTAATCCTTTAATTTTTTCCATAGCGTGGTGCGGGAGATGCCAAGGCTTTTTGCAGCAATGCTTCTGTTGCCTTTGGCGCTATTCAATGCCTTTAGTATCAGATCTTTTGTTACTGTGTTTAAGGAATAATCCTGATTTTCTTTTGCGCTCTGGTTTGTATCTTTTTCCATCTCTCTCTTTTCTTCTATCATCCCTGCCTTTGCATTTTCATTCACTATCTCAGGGGGAAGGAGGTCCTGAAGGATAATATCCCCCTCTGTGATAATCATTGCCCGCTCTATCACATTCTTTAATTCCCTTATATTCCCAGGCCATGAATATGATAAAAAAAGCCTCTCAGCCTCCTTTGATAAGCCGCTTACCTTTTTTTTGAATTCCATGTTGAATTGGCTTATAAACAGGGCTGACAGATGAGGGATATCCTCCAACCTCTCCCTGAGAGGCGGCACATATACAGGCATTACATTTAGTCTATAAAAAAGGTCTTCCCTGAAATTCCCTTTTTTCACCTCAGAGGCAAGGTTTTTATTCGTTGCCGCAACAATACGCACATCGCATGTTAAATCTCTTGTGCCGCCGATTCTTCTATAAGACTGCGTCTCTATTATACGAAGCAGTTTTGGCTGGAGGTTTATGTTCATCTCTCCGATTTCATCAAGCAGTATAGTCCCGCTGTTTGCAAGCTCAAAGAGACCCTTTTTAGAGCTTCTGGCGTCTGTAAATGCGCCCTTTTCATAGCCGAACAGCTCTGCCTCAAGCATAGTATCAGGTATGGCTGCGCAGTTTACTTTTATAAACGGGCCTGAGGCGCGGCTGCTTTTATAATGAATAAGATTTGCAATCATCTCCTTGCCAACGCCGCTCTCTCCAAAGATAAGCACAGATGTCTTTGGCGTCTGGCTGATTTTGTCAACCAGACTGACCGCCTCCCGCATTTTTTGGCTCTCGGCAATAATCCTGCCGAGATTCATGTCATCCTTCTGCTGCAGCCGTATATGCTCAACCTGCTCCTTTAGCCTGCGATGGTCAAGCGCCTTGCTTATATTAATAATCATCTCATCAAGCTCAAAGGGCTTTAATATATAATCATAGGCGCCTGCCTTCATTGCCTCAACCGATGTCTTTATATCGCCGTGGCCTGTCATAATTATCACAGGAAGATTAGGCTCAATTTTTTTAATCTCTGAAAGCATACTCAGGCCGTTTGTATCAGGAAGCTGAAAATCCAGAAGCGCAAGGTCTATGACATGTTTTTTTACGATTGAGATGCCTGCCTTGCCGTCTTCTGCAGTCATAATATGAAAACCCTTTAAAATAAGGCCGTGAGAAAGGGAAAACCGCAGTGTCTCCTCATCCTCTACTATAAGTATTGTATTGCCCATTTAATATCCTTTATTAATTTAAAGCGGCAGGAAGCGTAATAACAACTACAGCTCCCCTGCCCTCATTGTTCTTTATATCAATATCTCCATTGTTCTTAAGCATAAGCTGCCTGCATATTGAAAGCCCAAGACCTGTCCCCTCCTTCTTTGTAGAAAAGAAGGGGGTAAATATCTTCTCTAAATTCTCCATTGATATGCCTGAGCCTGTATCCTTTATTTCTACATATACAACAGGCACTCCCCCATCCATCGTTCCCATAATTCTGCTTCCGTCAAGCCCTTTGCCGTCTTTCTCATAAATAACATTTGTATCTGCCCTGACGCTGATTATGCCGCCTTCAGGCATTGCCTGAATTGCATTTAAAAATACATTCATCAGAACCTGTTCAATCTGATTCTCATCAACAAATACCCGCGGCGCCCTCTTTGAAAAATCCTTTTCAAAAGAGACCTTGCTATTTTTAAACTGATGTGCAAGGAGAAGATAGAGCCCGTCAATTACCGCCTCAATATTATAATCTGCAAAATGCGGTTCAGAGGGCTTTGCAAAATTAAAGAACCTTTTTAACAGATTGTCTATCCTGTCAATCTCTTTTACAATCCTTGCTGTAAGTTGACAGCTTGGGTCGCCTTCTTTCATGCCCTCTTCCAGAACCTGCGCTGAGATCTTTATGCCTGCAAGGGGGTTCTTTATCTCATGCGCCAGGCCGGCGGTTATCTGGCTTAGTATTGCAAGCCTGTCTGTCTGCCGCATGTAATTCTCCATCTTTTTGATCTCAGTAAGGTCGCGGAAGATTATGATGGACGCAGAGGACTTTGTCTTGCTGTCATAAAACGGCGTAACAGTAAAGCCTATTGGCATAACCCTCTTGTCCTTTGTAACAAAATCCAGCTCATTCCTTGGCATGGTCTTATCCCTTATAGCAAGAAAATCGCTGATGGTAAAGCTCTTCTTTTCATAAACAGGAAAGAGCGATGTAAGATCCTTGCCAACAAGAGAACGCCTGCTGTATCCAAGCGTCTTTATTGCTGCATCATTTAAATATATAATCCTTCTCTCATCAGTTATAATCACGCAGGTATTCATATTCTGTATTACGCTCTTGTAATTCAGCCTCTCCTGAATTTTCTTTAGTTTTATTTGGCTGCTGGATTCAGGTATTTGAGCTTTGACTGGCATATTATCCCTCTATTTGGACTGGACGCCTGTTTGCTAATAATGCAGGGCTGTATGGCTTTTTATAAAGACTTATATTAAAATCCCCGCTGCCCAACTGTTGATTAAGTATACCAAAAGATCGGCTATTTGACAAATAAACCTATAAATCAAATTCCCTTGACTTAAAAACTTTTAATATATACAATTCAATGCAATATTTTTATTTTATATAAACAAAAACCAGAAAGGGGGATTAATCTATGCTGCAAAGAAATTTTTTAGTTGGAGCAATAATGTTTATGATGCTTATCTGGAGTGTTTTAGCTTTTGCAGAAGAGCCTGTTTTTATGTCTCCTGAATGGGCAAAGCAGACATGCGAGGAATGGAACAAGGACAAGGTTCTTACGGAAAATCTTCTGGAGTGGAGCAAGAATGACAAGGGGCGCGGCTTTAAGATATTACAGATTTACAGGAAAGACTGCGCAAATGACCCATGGGTAGAATTAAAGATACAGAATAAGGATAATAAGGCAATCTGCACTTTGGCAGGCGAGGTAACGCAGAAGCCTGATTTGGCAGTGGATTATATAATGTATGCTGATACAAGCCGCTGGATGGAGATGGGCAAGGGGCAATATGGCCCGATGTGGGCAATGACAACAGGGCGCTTGAAATTCTCAGGGCCGATGTGGGAGGCAATGAAAAACATGGGACCGTTCAATAGTTTTCTCCAGCTCATGGGCAAGGTTCCATCTGATACAAAGAAGTGCAACCGGTAGCAATAATGGCAATAATTCAATCTTTAAACCTGTCCTGCATGATAAAAACTATAATTGCTCGACAGCGTATATTGAAAGGAGACAATACCTATGCACCCGTTTTTTAAAAAGGAAAATTTTATGCATCTATTCACCTGTCTTGC
>MHEL01000069.1 GCA_001803815.1 Nitrospirae bacterium RBG_19FT_COMBO_42_15
GCCTTGATAGGCTCTCCCCTTGTTCTGATATAGGACGAGGAAATAACATTGCTGCTTTCATCAATAACAGCGGCATTGGTGCTTACAGAGCCTACATCAATTCCAAGATAGATTTTCATGCTATCTTCTTTTCAGTCTTTTCTCCTGAATGTTCTTCCCATGCAGGGTCGGCAAATTTTCCGTAACCATCTGTATATTCATCCATTGGTTTTGCAAGGGTTGTAACAAGCGTCTCCGCGCCTTCGTGAGTCGGCTTTGCATTTGATGAAAAGACAGCCTCTCTCCAGACCTCCGGCCTGTCAATAAGCATGCATGGCCTGTAGAGATTCCCGCCTGATGCAAGGCGGTCTTTTATTGTGGTAAATAGTTTTGACTGAAGGGCGTCCTTCATGGTTGTATTATAAATATTATCCACTGCATAATGCGCGAAGACGCACGGCTCTATATCGCCGTTTGCATTTATATGCAGATAGCGCCTGCCTGCAGCAAGACATCCGCCTACTATAGGTCCGTCATTCCAGAAGTCTGCAAGAAGGATCGGCTTTGTATTTCTGAAATACTGCAGCCTCCTCCTCAATAAATCCCTCTGCTCAGGCTTTGGCATAAGCTCAAGATTCGGCTCCCTGCCGACAGGGCAGTACGAAAAGAACCAGCCGAGGGTGCATCCTTTCTCAATCATGTGGTCAATGAACCTGTCGCTTGCAATAATATCTGTATTTATGCTTGTCTGTGTGTATGAAAAGCCAAAGAGGACGCCGGCATCAGAAAGAAGTTCCATTGCCTTCATAACAGTGGCGTAGTGTCCTTTGCCGCGGCGCATATCTGTCTCATCCTCATAGCCCTCAATGCTTATTGCCGGAACAATGTTTCCTATATTTGCAATACGGTCAATCAGTTTTTCATCAAGAAGGCCGCCGTGCGTAAAAACATGGAATGCCATATCTTTATGCCTTTCAAAAACATCCAATAAATCCTTTCTAAAGAACGGCTCCCCTCCTGATATAACGGCAAAATATACACCCATCTCCTTTGCCTCATTCAGTATCCTGTCAATAACCTCTACACTCAGACCCTTATCCTTAATATAGTTGCCTGAATAGCATCCAAAGCATTTTAGATTGCATGTCATTGACGGGCTTATTACAATAAAACCCGGAGGATAAAAACCATTCTTGTCCTGAAACTCTTTTCTTTTATTTGTGCCGATCAGGAGCTGATTTATGAAAAAACTTTTTACAAGCTGCTGTCTGTGGGCAGGGTGGGTATCGCTTAAAATCTTTCTTGCAACAACAAGGCTCGGATGGCCTGACTGAAAAAGTTCCCTGATCCATCTTATTATCTTTATATAATAATCCTTTTTTGCCAGCTTCTCTGCAAGATATGTCAGCCTTATAAGCATTGCATCTGAGCTGTTCCCAACCATCCCGAGCATAGCGACCATAACCTTTGCAATAGTATAATTTTTCAGCCGCTGGTAATAGTTCATTCCCTTAAACTCCTTTCGTATTCTATCAAATTAATTGATAATTCTATATAAACAACCCCCCTTAGTCAAGTTTTTTATTTCAACATTCTATCCTTTGCCATTCTTAATTAAGCGAACTTCCCTGCCTTAACTTTTTGTTGTTTACAAAATGACTTGCAAACAATATCTAAAGTTGTGTATACTACTATTGGTTACAGACAGCGCTAAGATGTTCTACAAAAGGAACAATGTTCAATACTGAGAAATGGGTAAACAGGGATGGAAGAAGAGAATAGAAAGTTTAAGACTGCGAATCTTAGAGCATGAAAATAAAATCAAAAAGGAAAGAGCAAAATTCCATCCTAATGAAGGCATTGGCACAAAAAGAAAAATTGATATTAACAGATACATTATCATCATTGCTTGATGAACTTGATGAGGAATGTCTTGAGGTTATCAAACTCATTGAAAAATTGCGGATTCAAAATATAACAAACAAGCAGTTAGAGGACATGCTCGGAGAGTTGTCTGCCGCTATCACACACCTTAAGGTTCATTCAGAGCAGGCAGAAAAAGCAATAGAAGAAAAACTTGATAAAGAGGCTTAAGAAAAACTTGCAATTTAAGCTTTAAAATAGTATAATATTTTTGTCATAAGCATACCGACTAAACAGTTTTAAGGGTTGGGGGACCCTTTAGAGTTTGGTGAGGAGAGGTTTTAGGCTTTGATTACGCAGATGATGTCATCTATGTAATCAATTTTATTAACTCTTATTAACCAAATTTTAAAGGAGGCGCCTCCAGTGGAAATTACCGTTCGGACTGAACCGCCATCTGAGATTCTTCAAGGCGAAAACTGTGAAACAGTAATGGATTATAATCCGGATAATAAAAGGTCTTCTTACCGCATCAAGATAAACTCTCCTGTAACATTAAAAACAAAATCTTTTGCAGAAATCCCCTCTCAAGCTCAGAATGTACAGACAATTAACCTGAGCGAAGGAGGAATAGGCATATCTTTTGATGCCGAAGTAAAACTTCCATCTCCTTTGTTGATTGAATTCAGCCTTATGAATACACCCCTACAATTTCATGGGGAGGTCAGATGGAACAAAATATTTGATGACGGAAAATATTATTGCGGCGTGCATTTTTCAAATAAGGATGAGCAGCAGGACTCTGTCCTAAAAAGGTTTTTATTTACGGATGATAAATATATTCTCAATCTGGTTAAGGACTTGAGGACAGAAGACAGGGAGGTTTCTGACAAGATTGAGTCATTTTTCAGAAGGGATGTGAAGTGGTTTATTGAGGATTTGATTGATCTGGAACAGCATATAAAGAATAAGACAATGCCTGAAGATGCCATTCAGAAAAAAGTGGATTACATCTCTGATGAGATTGTAAAAAAGGGAGATGAATTAGAAGGACAAGTAAAAAAAGGGTTGTTAACGAAAAGGATAAAGGAGGCCTTTCGTTTCTTGACTGGTCACTGGATATATAAGAGCAAGATGATGGAAATGGCATTTAAGAAGCCACAAGGTTATCCAGGTGATTATATCTTAATAGAATTAATTTACGATAACCAAGCTATCTCAAAGGACATCGGCCTTTATTATGATAAATGGTTTTTGGATAATACCTATGCTGTTGCTATTAGAAAACGTAAAGAGAAAATGACAGAATTATTAAGAAAAACAATTATGGAAACAGCCATTTCACAAATAGACATCCTAAATCTTGCCGCAGGCTCCTGCAGGGAGATAAATGAACTCTTTGCTAACCCAGAAATTATGGGGCTTAAAAAAAAGATCAGTTTTACCTGTGTAGACTTTGATAAGGAAGCATTAGAATTCTCTAAAAACAGGTTAAGGCCACCTGAAAATACGAGGCTTGCGTTTTTAAGTGAGGATATTGTAAATCTGATAAAGAATGAAAAATGGAGAGAAAGGTTAAGCAAACAGCACCTGATATATAGCATCGGTCTTGCTGACTATATGCCGGACAGGTTACTGAAGGCATTTATTGCCTTTACCTTTTCACTCCTACATCCTGCTGGAAGGCTCATTATTGCCAATAAAGACAGAGATAACTATAAACCGATTCCGCATGACTGGTTCGTCAATTGGGTATTTGAACCGAGGAATGTGGAAGACTTAACGAGGCTGATAGAAGATTCAGGAATAAGTAACTATTCATTAGACATGGATTGGGAAGACAGCAATAAGATATTCTTCTTAACAATCACTAAGGGGAGATAATCTATGGAGTTATTATCTTCAATAACATATTACTCCTTTTCAGCACTATTGAACCTCACTATAAGCCTTATTTTGGCCTTGGTGGTCCTCAAAAATAACACGAAACCTTTTGTCAATAAGATATTTACGGCTTTAATGTTCAGCGTAGCATTATGGTCAATATTCTATTTCCTGTGGCTAAACACACCAGACAAGAATCTTGCAGATTTTTATATGAGAATATGTATGATCCCTGTCCTTTTTATGGGTACCTTTTATACCCATTTTGTAATTTCTATATTGAAAAAGGAATGGCCAAGGTCTTTAATTATCGGTAACTATCTAATAAGTATCCTTATTGCTACTGCAGTCTATACGCCATTGTATGCCAAGGAAGGTGGAGCATATATGTCCTTTAGCTACTGGCCACTACCAGGCCCACTCTTTCACATTCACTTACTCCATTTCTCCCTTAATGTTCTTTACTCCAATTATCTACTGTATCGCTCCATTAAGGAGACCGATGGAATATTCAGGAATCAGCTCCTTTATTTCCTTGTTGGCTCTGCTATCGGTTTCACTGCAGGTATGACCAACTATTTTTTCTGGTATAGGATACCTATCCCGCCAATTTTAAACATATTTGTATCCTTATATGCACCATGTTATTCATATGCAATTATAAAATATCGGCTGATGGAGATAAATATTGTATTTAAAAAAGGGGCTGTTTATGCCATTGGATTATTTCTTGTATTAACCCCGACCTATTTTATTCTCTTATGGACACAAAATATATTTTTTAAGACAGTAAATATACCCTATTCACTTATTATTTTTAGTCTTCTTATTTTAGCAACAGTTGCTTTCTATAAGATAAAATCAAAAATAGAAATTACTATTGAAAAAAGTTTATTCAGCAATAAATACGACCCTTACAAAATCCTCACCAACTTCTCAAAGGACATGGTATCTGTCTTAACATTGGATGAACTTCTTGATAAGACCATCAATACCTTTGTTGAAACACTTAAGATTAAAAAGGCTTCTATCTTTTTGTTTGATGAAGAAAAGAAGAACTACGAGATGAAGGCGTCTTTTGGCCTTGATGAAGAAAAGAACAAGTTTAAAATAAAGCAGGATGTGCCATTGATTAATTATTTTGTTGAAAAAGAGGATGTGGCAATAAGGGAGGAGATAGAAAGATATCCGAGCACACAGCAAACTCAGGATATGATAAAGATACTAAAAGATATGGAATCGGAGATAGCCATACCTTTTATGGAAAAGGATAAGATAGTCGGCTTTTGCAACCTAAGCGCTAAGGGCGACAGGAGCATGTATTCCCATGAAGACATAGAGCTGTTTCTGTCTTTAGGCCATCAGGCTGCAATAGCAATAAAAAATGCCCTGCTTGTTGAGAAGATAAAGGAATCAAAACATATTATTAGAAGGATGGAGAGGCTAAAGACCATAGGAGACATGGCAGCAGGACTGGCGCATGAGATAAGAAATCCCCTTGTG
>MHEL01000070.1:0-3124 GCA_001803815.1 Nitrospirae bacterium RBG_19FT_COMBO_42_15
TCCCTGCCACGTTCAATTTACAATCTTTATTTAAATTATGTCAACGTCAAGTCTCAAGCATTTCTGTTTTAATTTAAAAAATTAATTAATAATTTTAATAATCATATTTTACCCCTTGAAATTAGAGAAGGAAAGGAGTAACTTGTTTGTACAGATATAATAGAAAGCTATTCATCATTTAATAATTAATAACAATAAGACAATTCTAAAATGCTACGGCATTGCAAATTAACGATGCGTAAAATACTCCCCTGAATTTTAAAAGGAGAACCCATGTTTGGTTTGGGATTGCCTGAGATAGCAGTAATGCTGGTAACTGTACTCCTTATTTTTGGCCCGTCAAAACTACCCCAGCTCGGTAAGAGCATCGGCAGCGCGATTAAGAATTTCAGGAATGCGGTATCGGGAAAAGAAAATAAAAAAGAAAGTCTTCAGTGAGGGGTTTCGGCAATTGATGCTCTCTTTAATATTTAGTGACTTTATTAATAAGGAGGTGATAGGACAACAGACAGCAAGGAGCGTTTATCAGCAGAAGCAGTTTGGTTTTAATGTTTAATTATTTAGAGTTCATTACGACAGATTAGAGACATAAAGGAGGAAGAGTATGCAGATTAAAAGGAGGGATTTTCTTAAGGCAAGCGTAGCCACAGGCGCAGCGGTTGCGTTGAGCGGCGGGCTTACGCTTAATGCCTTTGCCAATGGTAAAGACCAGAAGACAGCCAGCGGTAGCACAGACCCCGGCAAGTGGATTGCATCTACTTGTCAGGGCTGTACAACCTGGTGTCCTGTTGAAATTTTTGTCCAGAACGGCAGGGCGGTAAAGGTCAAAGGGAACCAGTATTCAAAGCAGAACGACGGCTATGTTTGTCCGAGAGGACATCTTGGACTTCAGGAGCTTTATGACCCGGATAGGGTAAAGGTTCCGATGAAGAGGACCAACCCCCAAAAAGGACGGGGCGTTGATCCGAAATTCGTTTCCATATCATGGGATGAGGCCTTAAATACAATAGCCGACAAAATGATGGAGCTCAGGAAGAATGGCGAGCCGGAGAAGTATATGCTTATGCGCGGCAGATATTCCTACATGAGGGATGTCATCTATGATGTAATGACAAAGGTATATGGCTCACCTAATAATATATCTCACAGTGCGATATGCGCAGAGGCGGAGAACTTCGGGGCATATTATACCGAAGGGATGTGGGGCTACAGGGACTATGATGTTTCCAATTCGAAATACCTTGTTATTTGGGGATGTGACCCTACAAACTCAAACAGGTTGGTCCCCGCAATGATCAAGAGATTCGGTGATGTACTTGATAATGCCACTGTTGCGGTAGTGGACCCGAGGATGCAGACAACAGCCACGAAGGCCCATGAATGGTTGCCTATAATTCCGGGACAGGACGGCGCCCTCGCAACGGCCCTCGCTCATGTAATCCTCACAGAGGGACTCTGGAGCAGGGAGTTTGTCGGTGATTTCAAGGACGGCAAAAACCAGTTCAAAGCCGGAAGCACAGTTGACGAAGCCGCATTTGCTGAAAAAGAGACACACGGCCTCGTGAAATGGTGGAACCTTGAACTCAAGGACAGGACCCCTGACTGGGCGGCAAAGGTTACAGGCATACCCAAAGAGCAGATAATCAGGGTTGCAAAGGGCATGGGCAAGGCTGCGCCCCATGTATGCGTATGGCTCGGACCCGGAGCCGCGATGCAGGTAAGAGGCGGTTACAGCGCAATGGCTGTAAATGCTCTGAATGGGCTTCTAGGATCTATCGACAATGTTGGCGGTACCCTCGGTACAGCAAAACAGGCTGCAAACAAGATGCCCAAGCTTGATAATTATTTTGATGAAGTAGCCAAAAAACACGGTAAGATGAAAAAGATAGACCAGAGAGGAACAAAGGGTTATCCAGCCCTTAATGAGGGCAAGTCAGGTGGTGGTTCTATCGCGAATAACGTTGCTACAGGAATGCTTGAAAAAGACCCCTATGAAATTAAAATGGCTATTGGTTATATGAATAACTTTGCCTTTTCATGCACCGGGGCGCAGAGATGGGAGAAGGCGCTGGAACAGTTGCCGTTCTATGTTCATATTACCACTAACGCATCAGAGATGACGCAGTTCGCCGATATCGTTCTTCCTGCAAGGATCACCATGTTCGAGAAGTGGGCGTATGTGAAACAAAAACAGAACAGATACGCTCACGTAGCACTTATACAGCCTGTCGTAGAGCCGATGTGGGATGTAAGGACGGATGAGACAGAGATACCTTTCCTTATCGCTGAAAAGCTGAAAGAGAGGGGCTTCTCCAACTTGTATGATTGTCTTGTAAACGAATTCAAGGATCCCGAGACAGGATTTTCCCCGAGGACAGGACAGGAATTTGCGCTATATTCAGTTAAGTATTATACACATCCTGCATGGAGCGAAGCCGGAGCTAAAATCGGTGACAAGATAAACGGATGGGATGATTACAGACAGCGTGGCGTATGGAACTCGAAGCCCTACGAATATAAGCAGAGATGGGGTGGAAAGTTCGGCAAGACCGATGAAAAGGATGGAAAGAAGGCGACTACAGGAACTGTGACTCATAAGTTCGAGTTTTACAGCGAAACCCTAAAGAAAGCTTTGGAAGGACATGCAGAGAAGCATAAGACTGATGTGGATGACATCCTGAAGGCTGCCAATTACACAGCGCGTGGAGAGCTTGCCTTTGTGCCTCACTATGAGCCTCCGTTCAGGCATGGCGATGAGAAAGAATATCCGTTCACCTTCATTGACTACAAGTCAAGGCTCAACAGGGAGGGCAGGAGCCAGAATGCCCCATGGTACTATGAGTTCAAGAAGGTAGATTTTGGAGATGAAAGCCACGAAGATGTTATTCAGATCAACCCTGATGATGCCTCAAAGTTCGGCATTAGAAACGGAGATATGGTTAAAATAGCCACTGTGACAGGAAGCTATATAATAAAAGCCAAGCTCTGGGAAGGTATCCGTCCGGGGACTGTTGCAAAGTGCTACGGTCAGGGACATTGGGCATACGGGAAGGTCGCTGCAAAGGAGTTCGGCAAGATGCCGAGGGGTGTCAACAACAATGAGATAATGCCCTTTGATACGGAA
>MHEL01000070.1:3135-3442 GCA_001803815.1 Nitrospirae bacterium RBG_19FT_COMBO_42_15
CGTTAAAATTGAAAAGGTTTAACACTTCTCTGTCATTCCAAAGGCGGGAATCCAGAGATGCCGAAATAAATTCGGCATGACATAAAGGAAGGAGGTAAAAGTAGATGCCTAAATACGGAATGGTTATAGATTTACAGAAGTGTGTAGGCTGCGGAGCATGCGCCCTCGCATGTAAGACAGAGAACAACACTCAGGACAGAACAAAGGGACAGACCTTTAACTGGGCTGATTATCTAATGAAAGCAGAAGGAAAATTTCCAAGCACTAAGTTTGCGGTAAGGCCTGTTCTTTGCAACCACTGCACTGA